>JAPLTI010000288.1 GCA_026398285.1 Verrucomicrobiota bacterium | reverse complement strand
GATGTGATCGCGTATTTCAAAGCACTTTCGCTAGAAACGCACATTCCCTACCAAAATTTGATCAACCTGTATTTGTTGGACTGCGCAAGAGAACACAGGAAGATTTCGCTGAAATGGAATTCTCCTGCTGCGAACTCCACGCCTTGAAACAAGCGTATCTATCAGTGTAATATAGTAAACTAGGGGTCAGGCAACATTTTCTTTCATTTTGCTAAAAATCATTGACGGCAAGTTTATTGTGGAGGTAATTTAAGGTGCTTCAAAAGCGAATTGCACGAGTTTTCACGGATGGGGAGCGGCTTCGCCGGAGAATTTCATCGTCGGTTTTATTCGTGTTTATTTGCTAAAATTCGCGGTTTAAATGTGCAGCGTTTGGGTAGAGTCGAGAGCCGAGGAGGACCTCAGCGTTCCAGGGGAAGGAAAACCTCTGCACTCCGAATCGGCGAAAAAGATGACCCTGTTGCAGGATATGCGCCCCGAGTTGGTGTAGGTTGTTTGCCAATTATGCCACAAGACTCTGCTTCAATCATTGAATCCGTAGATCCATCCTCAACCGACTCCGCGTCTCTTGGTGCGCCCCTCCTTTCGGTGGGCGCTTCTTCGGATCTTGAGATGGCGGGGGATTGCCTGACGCCGCCGGATTGGTTGGCGAGGGCGGCGCGTTCTTCGGATGAGGCTGTCCTGAACGCCGTGGCTCGAAATCCCAATACTCCGAAGCGGGAGTTGTTTCGGCTTTGGATGAAATTGCCGGAGGCGGCTGCGGAAAATCCCGTTGTCACGCTCTGGGAGTTCACCTCGTCAAAGTCCGTGTCCTCAGTGATCCCGAAGCGGGTTCTTGTTTCTATTTATCAAGGGTTTTTGATGCGATCTGGCATGAGTATACCGGAGGCGTTAATTCCGGTCGAGTGGCGCATTTATTTTCTACAAAGCAACGATTTCGAGCCACGGATTCCATTGCATTGGTTTGTGAGGGATCCGAATGTGGAAGTGAGGCTGGCGTTGCTTCAGAGGGCTTTGCAGGAGCGGTTTGAGAAATGTGGTCCCGCGCTTTTTCCTTTTGAGTCCTTGGAATTGCTACTGGCCGACGCTCCGCTGGTTATCCAGGAAGCGTTTGCTTGTGCTGTAGCGAAGAAGTGGATTGCCGTTGAGGAGGATAGCGTGGAATTTTTGGAAAAAACGGCACGCCATTTGTATTCTTTGGAACTGGAGATTTTGCATGAGCACCTTTCGCGGTGGGAGTGCCTGCCGCCGGATCTCATCACGGCGCTTTCCAAGCACGGCGCTCCGCGCGTTCTTGCCAATCTGGCCTCACTGCCACGCTGCACGCCTGCCGATCACGAGCACTTGGCCATGAACGATTTCCCGGAAGTGCGCGCCGCTGTGGCCCGATTCACGCGATCGACCGCGCTTCAGGAGCGGTTTTTTGGCGATCCCGCGCCCGAAGTCCGCGCCGGTTTGGCATCCTCGCTGCACATTCCGGACGATACGCAGCGCCGTCTCATCTCGGTCAGAAATGCGGCTATCCACCAAGCCTTGCTTAACAATCCGCGAGTTCTTCCCGAGGTTTTAGCCTATTTGGCCAAACTTCCCTACACGGGATGCAAGAACCAGATTTTTGCACATACTAATGTTCCGCAGGATGTTTTCGATGAATTCATGGCCAATGGCCGCGAGCATGGCGTCTCCCAAGGCCGCCTCGCCGCCAAGCCGGAGCGCCTCACTGCGGATCTCTACAAACGCCACAAGCACAATTTCGAACCGTGCGTCCTGCTCGCCTACGCCAGCAACCCCCGCACCTCCGCTGCAATCCTCGCCGAGTTGGCCTGCCACACCAACCTTGAAATCCAGAAAGCGGTCAGTGAGCTCATCAACCCCGCTTCCCGCGAGCAAAGTTTGATTTCCGACAGTCGCGCCATCGCGATCATCGAGACCGTCTTAAACCACCACGCCACCACAAGCGAACACCCGCTCCTGCGCTCTCCACGCATGAGCACAGACCAGGCTCTACGGATTTTTGAAAATTCCCAATTCGAACCCGTCTTGCGCTTCTCTTCTGTCCTGAATCGCCTTGCGTCCTTCCGTAATCAGGGGTTTTTTTCCGAATACGCCGACCTCTATCGCAAAATTGCCGAGCCCCTCAGCGCCATGGTCCCGCATCTCCCGCCCAGTGCCCTCCGTCCCTTGACCAACCACAGCGAAACCCCCGTGATCATCCGTGAAATCATTAAAAATACGACGGATGGCAACATTCGGGCCAGCAACTTCGCGCAGAGCTACACCATCCCCCTCAGCGCGATCATGGAGGCATTTCCCGAAGCGTTTCCGTCCACCGGCGAACCGCGTCTCCAAGCCACCCCGCATCAAATTCTCCAAAAACTCGCCACCTCACCGCACTCCCTCTTGGCGCACTATGCCGACCGCTGCCTCGCCAGCCCACCCGAAAAGTGGGAAAAACTCGTCGGCCGATATCCCTCTGCTTAGACAGAATTAACAGAATTTCAGAATTATCCCGCCTTTTAGGTTGTGGTTAATTTTCTGAATTCGGATTTAAAATTCTGTAAATTCCGCAAATTCTGTCTAAAAATCCAACCATGCAGCGACTTTTATTGTCAGGTTGCCCAAATGCCGAAAATGGCTACGGATTCGCTGCCTTTCGGCTATCAATAAAAAAATCTCCCACCCTGTGGCATCTCATGCGGCAGCTGTCTGGTATAATAGGATGCAAACAGCATAATTATTAATCAAAAATAAAACAACACCAGTAGATTGCTATTGCATCAACTATCAAAAATCAATATCTATTTTCCCTATGTTTTCCGTTTTTCCCTACACCAGTGCAGATGAGTTATTGGAAGAGTTGGTATCGCATCTTTCCGAGAAGCGAGAGAACAATCCATTGACTCCGTTGAAGGTCGTGGTGCCTTCAGTCCACTTTCGTGACTGGCTCCAGATTAAATTGGCCCGCAAGTTTGGTATTTGCATGGGGTTTGAATTCTCCATGCCGCAGGACTTTGTTACTGAAGTCTTCGCGGCAGCCGACATTAAAAAGGCAGGCGAATGGTCGAAAAGGCGCTTGGAGTGGTCCGTTTTTGAGCATGGCCGGAATTTCCCCGGAGTCGCTGCTGCGGCATCGGTGAGGGATCGATTTGCCATGGCCAGGCTGGTGGCGGATCGCTTGGATCAATACGGACATTTTCGTCCGGAAATGTTCGAGGCATGGAGCAAAGGGGATTCCTTTTTGCAAAAGCCCGACCACCGCGCCGAAGAGGCTTGGCAACGCGATCTCTGGAGCAATCTTTACGAAAAATTCGGGAACACTCCGGGACTTCTGCCTCAGCTCCTCAATGACCCTGCCACCGCTGCGAAGTTCCAAGAGGCATTCCGCGCTGTCACAGTGATAGGCAGCGGCTCGCTCGATCCGCTCTTGGTGGAAACGCTTCATGTCCTCTCTGCAAGCGGAGTGGGAGTCGACATTCGCGTGATTCTTCCCTGCCTTGGTTACTTGGCTGATATCCGTAAGCAAAACCAGAGCGGGAATCTCGCCTTGCCGGATTCCTCATCAGATCCCGAGGACTTCCAGCTGGGAGCCGAGGTGCAAAACAATCCGCTCCTTGTCTCCATGGCACGCCATGCGGTGGGCGCATTCGTTTTGATCGGCGAAAATGGCCACCAATACGAGAACTGGCCAGATCCTGGCGATTTGATTGAGCAATCAACACCCGACACGCTTTTGAAGCACATCCAACAGGCAGTTCGTGCAAACAGCGAATACGCCAAGGTGGATGGTCTCAACGCGGATGACAGCCTGCGCATCCACGAGTGTTACGGCGCGCGCCGCGAGTTGGAGTTGCTGCGAGACGAGTTGCTGAGGGCATTTTCCGAAATTAAAGATTTAAAACCAGAGGATGTGCTCATCGCCGTTCCTTCTTTGGATGCCTATGCACCCTTGGTGCCGGCTGTTTTCTATACGAAGGAAAATCCACTACCGGTGCGCCTCACCGAACTGCCCGCAAGCGAGGGCGACGAGGTTCTCGAGGGCCTTTTGGCTTTGCTCGATTTGGCTCGTGGCGGGCGCGGTCGTGCCAGCGAGGTGCTCGATCTCATGCAACTCCGCGCCGTGCGCGAAGCGCTCGGGGTGGGGGAAGATGAGGAGAAAGTGGAATTCCTCGCCGACAAATTCCGCGACAGCGGAATCACGCAGGGATTCGCGATTGGCGATGAGCAGCCTGGCGACTGGGAGTTCTCTATAAATCGTCTTGTGGCGGGCGAGTTCTTCGGTCCCCAGGAGCCGGAACAATCAGCCGGGGTTGGATTTCAACTCCCCGTCGCGGACAGCATGGGTTCGAATTTTTCAGAGCTGGAAACATTTCTCCAATGGCTCGTCGACCTTCGATCCACGCTGCTCGATTGGCAAACAGCCGCATCCCCCGGCGAATGGGCGGAACGCCTCAAGAAGGCCGCCGCCGCTTTGCTCGCTGGTGAAGATGGTCGCATGAGCGAGGCCGACAAAATCCTTCGCTTCCTTTCCGGCTTGGCTGTCACAACCCCCGTCGATGTTGCTGTGATTCTCGATTGGATGGAGTCCGAGACCGATGAAGCCAATCGCCGTGCGAGCATCTCCGGCGCCACACCATTTGGCCGTCTCAAGCAACTCCACAACACACCCTGCCGCGTCCTCGCCTTGGTCGGAATGCAGACGAACACCCTCTCCAGCCGTTTTCCAAAAAGTATTTCAAAAATGGCAACACGCTAAAAAAACCTCTTGGCCGTGCCCCCGCCAGCCTCGCAGAAAAAATCCACTGCGCGGAAAAAACCAAGTCGCCGCTTTGGTCGGGGAAGGTTGGTGAGCAGCTTGCAGATCGATATGAGATATCTTTGGAGAGTCTGGTGGCCTTTTGGAAAGACCCCGCAAAAGCCTATCTCAAAGCGCAGGGTATCGCCGTCCCATTTGATGAGGATGATGACAAGGAATTGGATCGCGCGATGCTCTCAGCAAACTCCCTCGATTCTTGGAAAATCAAGGATGCCATGATGCATGCGTTGATTGAGGGTTCGGGAAATATGGACTTGCTCAAAGCCAATCTCCGCGCCGATCGAGAACTTCCGCCCGACTCGCTGGGCGAGAAAACCTGGGAATCGACGAAGTCGGATGTTGAGCCTATAGCCACCGAGGTTGCTAAGGAGAAAGGTCGGCATCTTGAACTCGTGGTGGATTTGGAGGTTCAGGGACGGATTTACAAAGTCACCGAATCCGTTTTGCTGAATGCCAGTGCCGATGCGCTCATCGCATACCGGGCTGGAAAGATCGACGATGCCAAAGATTTTCTCGAGCCTTGGATCAAGGCCAACTTTGCCAATGCGGGAGGGAAATCATTGCCGACACTTATCTTCGACGAGGCAAGCAATGGCGTTCCCAAGCCGAAAGTTGCCATTCTTCAAGCGGAGGCTCTCGAGTGCTTAAAAACGCTCGTCGAGGGTTTCTTGCAAGGTCAATGCCGACCACTTGGCTATGCACCGATCACCTCCGATAAACTCATTCAGAGTGAAGAAAAGGCCGCCTCAGAATGGGAAAAAGAGGACAAGGGACACGGGGGCGGGGAGGGGCAGAAAGACTCATCCCGTCTCGCATGGCGCGACCGCAATCCCTTTGAAAATATTGATGATTGGAATGCCTGGAAGGACGCCGTCGCGCAACCACTCAAAACTTGGGGAGGATTTTAATTATGCCGGAATTTGATTTCATTAACTCAGACATCCACAGCGGGCTTTCCGTCATCGAAGCCAGTGCTGGAACAGGAAAAACTTACTCGATTAGCCATTTGGTTGCCCGAATGATTTTGGACGGAACCGTCTCGAGCATTCGCGAAATCCTGCTTGTCACCTTCACAAACGACGCCGCAGGCGAACTCGCTGAGCGCACACGCAAAGTCTTGGAGCAACTCAATGCGGATCCGACTCCCGATGAGGCCACCAAGTCCCCGGGCGTTCATCTTCTGCGAACGAACGATAACCTCGACTTCGCCAACAATCGTGAACGCATCCAGCAAGCACTCCGCGACGCGGATCTTCTCAATGTCTCCACGATCCACTCGTTCTGCCAGTCCATCCTTCAGACCGAGGGGGCTCTCTGCGCACGACCATCGATGCCTGAACTCATTCCCATTGCCGATGAGTTGTTCGATCAGGCGGTGTATGTTTTGTGGCTGGAAAAAATTGCGTCCGATCCGTTGGCCGCAGCTGCTCTTCAAGCCGCTAAAATCACGCCTGAGAAGAATAGGAATTTTCTCAAGCTCTCCCTGCCATTGGAAAGATTTGAACCAGTTCCCACGCCGATTCCGTTTTTAAATGTATTGAATTCTTTGGGAGGTTATCCGGCACAGTTCACTGATCAAGTTTGCGACGAGTTGAGTGAGGTTTTTGCTCAAGACCCAGAAACCACAAAAGATGCTCCCAGCAAGGCGACCGCCTTAAATTACATTGAGAATTTGCGTGAGGCATCATCGGCCGTAGATGGTGGTTTCTTCTCAGCATGCGTGCACCTCAGCGAGGCTCCGAACTGGATTAGTGGCAGCAAAAAACCCGGGAAAATACTCAAAGCCCAAGCCGCATCGAGTCGAGCAGTCGCTCTATGCAAAGAGGTCGCCGACCTGCTCTCCCAAGCCGGATGGTCATGGCTGAACGAGGCCTCCGCCATAATCAAAGACTCCCTCAATCGAACTTTGGCGGCCAACCGCCAGATCACCTACGACGGCCTGATTGATACCC
Organism: Verrucomicrobiota bacterium; assembly: GCA_026398285.1. Taxonomy (GTDB): domain Bacteria; phylum Verrucomicrobiota; class Verrucomicrobiia; order Chthoniobacterales; family Terrimicrobiaceae; genus UBA967. The sequence continues at coordinate 11,109 of JAPLTI010000288.1, read as the reverse complement.
TTCACAAGGCTCTCAACAACACGGAGCACGGGGTTGCTTTGGCGGAGAAAATCCGCTCGCGATACAAGGTCGCTCTGATCGACGAGTCGCAGGATACCGACTCCCGCCAGCTTGAAATCTTTGAGAAAATTTTTCTCGGTTCGCCCAATCGCTATCTGGTCCTCATTGGCGACCCCAAGCAGGCGATCTATGGGTTTCGCGGAGCCGATGTGAACACCTACCTCAAGGCAAGAAATCAAGCGGTTATCCAAGGTTCCGAAGATGGAACAGAGCGTGTTTTTAATCTCACAAAAACCCACCGGGCACCTGAGAGACTGGTTTTTGCGGTGAATGCCCTTTTCCGCCGTCCGCATTCGCTTTTGAAGGATGGCCTGGAGTTCACACCTGCGAAATCGGCAATCCCCGATGCCAAACTACAAATCCCCAATGAAAATCAAGATGTTCGCTTGGAGGCCTGGATCGCGCCGGATGGGGGGAAAGAATACACCGATAAAACAAAGCGCCTGTCCCGCATTTCGGGTGCGGTTGCCAGCGAAATTGTCAGGATTTTGAATTCCAGCGCAGAGATTGTCTCGAAGGACAAAACCGATAAAGTGGCGCCTTCGGATTTTGCAGTCCTTGTGTCGAATCACGAGCAGGCGGAAGTGATGTGTTGCGCCTTGCGGAAGCGCGGAGTGCCAGCGCTTCAAGCTGGAGGGCAAGATATCATGGCCACTGACGAAGCCGCTGAGATTCTCGCCATTCTCCGGGCGGTCAATGAACCGAGGAAATCCACCTTGCGCCAAGCAGCGCTGACTACTCGGCTCTTGGGTCGAACCTCGGCAGACTTGGCGTCGCTCAATGCCAATCCGATTGAGCAGGATCGCCTGCTCAATGAATTTATAGCTTGGGAGGGGCATTGGCAGACGCGCGGTCTGGTTTCCCTCTTGGCAAAAATCGATGTCGATGAGTCGATCACCGACAGACTCGCCTCAAACGATCAAGGTGAGCGCCGCATAACCAATCTGCGCCACATTGGGGAGATTCTGTCCGGCTTTGCAGCGGAATCCGGCGGCAAGCCCAACGAAGTCATTCGTTGGCTGGCCCAAGAAATTCAACGCGCCAAAAACCGCGCCGATTTGGAGGAGCGTCAACTTCGGCTCGAAAGCGATGAAGAAGCCGTGAAGGTCGTGACCATGCACGCCGCGAAGGGCCTTGAATACAATCTCGTTTTTTGCCCGTTTCTCTGGGACGCGAGAGAACCCTCGGGAATTCAAAAGCTCAACAGAGCTGCGGATATTCCCGTCCTTGCAGACATCGACTTGGCTGATCCCTCGACAAAGTTGGCAATCACCCGCGCCGATTTGGAAGACCGCTTGCGTCTGGCCTATGTCGCCATCACCCGCGCCAAGGTGAAAGCCTGGATTTACGGAGGTGAGATTTGCGGTAGTAGTCATCGCCCTAAAGCTTCGGCGCTGGATTGGATTTTACGGACACAGGATTTTCCGGATTTTGAAGATTGGAAAAAATCAGCTGAGGGGGTAGGGCGTGGCAACCGCCACATCCAAGGCTTGGCATGTATTGCTGCATTGCCAGATGCGGCAGGTGTCATTGCCCATAACAATCCTCCCGATTCAAGCGACCATTCTTTCCATCCCGAAAATAAGGAGGAAACCGATTTCAAATTTGTCGAAGCTCCCAAGATCAATCCCATCGTCTGGCGCGTCACATCCTTCTCCCAGCTCACCCGCGAGAAGAATGCCAAGGGCGATGCATCCAAGCCGCCAAGCGAAGAGTCCAGCGATGCATCGCAGTCGACTCCAAATCGCTTCGCCGCCCTGCGCGGTGGAGCGGCCTTGGGCACGGCTGTCCACGACCTTTTGGAGACATGGGATTTTGGCTCAGTGCCGGATGCTGCCGTTCTCGAAAAACACTTTTCGGGTTACTCGTTTGGGAAGGGTTACGAGGACATCACCCTCGCCTCGGCCGATATGCTTGGTCATCTCCGCGAGGCCCTCCTGTCTGGGCTGGATTGCTCCGTCGAGGCGGCTTGCCGCACGCCGAAAACCTCCGAGTGGCAGTTCCACCTACCCGCCATGTCGGGATTCAGTGTTGCGAAAATTGCGAAGGTTTTTCGCGATCATCGCGACGAGGAATATGCCGATAGCCTCGAATCGCTCGGCTCCGATGCTCTGGAGGGCTTCCTGCAGGGATTCATCGACAAAATCGCAGCCCATGGCACCGCTTACGGGGTCATCGATTGGAAGACCAACCAGCTTGCATCCTACGATGGGGAATCCCTTCGCAAGGCTGCCCGCGCGAGCCACTATTGGCTCCAGACCCACCTCTACCTCGTTGCCCTGAGCCGCTATCTCGGGCCGCAGGCCGATATCCGTGGAGCCTGGCTCATTTACTTGCGAGGAGTCAAAAGCGGCACGCCGAACAGTGTTCTTCATATCAAACCATCACCCGCCCTCTTGCAGGGCCTCGACTCACTCTTCACCCGTCCAAACGCATGAAACCAGAAACCCAATGGCTCCAAAAAAAGTGGGCAATGCCCGATGCCGCCTGCGACGCAGTCGATAAACTCTTCGCCGTGCAAAAAGAGGGATCGACCGCTCTCAAGCTGGAAGCGCCTGTTTCAGACTGGGGCAAGGCAGCGGCTCCGCCGGATGCCGACAAAAGCTCGCCGCTCGTTGTCGTCGATCATGACGCCTCGACCTTCGTTCAAACGCGCTGGTTTTTCGAGGCCGAGCAAAAAATCGCCCACTCCCTGAAGGGATTGAATTCCGAGGCCCCCGTGGACTGCACGCCGGAAAAACTCTCCACCTATTTTCCCGAGGAAGGCGGCCAGCGCGATGCCGCTTCCATGGCCCTCGCAAAACGCCTCACAGTCATTACCGGCGGACCCGGCACGGGAAAAACCTACACGCTCGCCCGTATCCTCGCCCTCCTTATCGACGGCGGAATTGATCTTAAATTTATCCAACTCACCGCTCCCACCGGCAAGGCGGCGGACCGAATGAAGGAGGCCGTGAATCAAGCCTCCACGAGCCTTGGGCAAGGTCTGCAAGCCCATCTCCAAGCCGCTTCCAGTTCGAGCAAAACGATCCATTCCCTGCTCCGCCACAATCCCGGTAAAAACAGTTGCACCTACCACCACGGGCATCGTCTGCCCTGCAAGGTTCTCATCGTGGACGAGTGCTCCATGGTCGATACGATGCTCTGGAAGGCCCTTCTGGAGGCCCTGCCGGACGACGCCCGCCTCATCCTTCTTGGCGACCCCAACCAACTCGAAAGCGTCGGGCGCGGAAATGTCTTCTCCGAAATCGCCGCTTCGGAAGCATTGAAATCCGCCCGCGTCCACCTCACCAAATCCCTGCGTTTCTCCGACCGCCCGGCCATATCCCAACTCGCCCTCGCCATCGAAGGTCGCAAGGCCGAAGAAGCCGTCGATTTGCTTTCCAAAAACCAAGAGCCCACCTGCCCGGATGGTCTTTTTTGGAGCGAGTCGACCGGCGTTTCTCAGATTCTCAAAAACCTCCCGCCCGCTGTGCTCGAGGCCATGCAGGCGGTCGCCTTCGCGCCCACGCCCGAGGAGGCTCTCCAAGCACTCAACAAAGTCCGCATTCTCACCTCGCACCGCATTCAGACCAGTGGAAGCGACTCACTCGGCTCCGAGATCGAAAAACTCCTCACCGGAAAAAATCCGAGTCAAAAAATCCGCAACCGTCCCATCATCATTAACCGCAACGACCCCGAAACCGGTCTCCGCAACGGCGAAGTCGGCATCGTTTACCCGGATGGAGAAGGGCTCAAAGTCCATTTCGACAAGCGTGAAGCGGTGAGCGTCTCCAAGCTCCCCGAGCACAGTCCCGCCTGGACCATCACCATCCACCGCTCCCAAGGCAGCGAATACGAGAATGTCCTCGTCGTATTGCCCAAAAAATCCAACAGCCCCCTCGCAACACGCCAACTCCTCTACACCGCCATCACCCGCTCCAAGCAAAGCCTCTTCGTCTACGGCCCCGCCGAAGTCATACAAAAAGCCATCTGCCACACCGGTCAGCGAACGACACTGCTCGAATTCCATCTCAGAAGCTCCTTTTCCAAGGCCCAATAGCTCTCTTAAATCCACCATCCAAAATTCAAAATTAATAATCCGCCTCCCTCGTTACCAGTCACCTCGTCCCGCCGTCGCCGTTCAGCGCGTAGGAGGATGCATCACGCCGGAGCCGCGAAGCGCGGAGGCGGACCGCTAATCCAAAATCCAAAATTAATAATCCGCCCCATTATCCGTGCCCATCCTGGTCATCCGTGGTTTAAAAAACGCCTTTATTCGTGGAATTTCGTGCTTTTCGTGGTTCCTAAAGTTTTCTTAATTTTGTCTTGACCTTCACGCTATTATTTGTCACAATAGCCGCCTCAAAGTTCCCCTCCTTTGTGCGCCAAAAACGCCAAGATTTAAAACAACTCAACCCTATGAAAGTAAGTATGATAGAAATCAAAAAAACTATTTCAGATTGGGCGAAAAGCATCTTTTCAGGCTCTTATTGCGGCTATGAAGCAACGATAGAAGAGTTGCCCTCCGCCCCGCCGTTTCTCTTCACAGGATCGACGGATTCAGGATTTTGCGTCACTATCAAGCTTTCTTCACTCACCTCTCGCCACCAGCCTCCCGCCACAACGGCATCGCCACAACTCGGGTTCTGGATTCCTGCCTCTGGTAGTCAAGGCTCGCAATGCACAATGAGGGAAGGGGATGAAGAGATTTTGACTTACGCCGTCGATTGGTCCAAGGCCACGCGCACGGATGCCGCCACTGGCGAACAAGCCGCTCTCGCCAATGAGGATGCGCTTGTCGAGAACCTCACCTCGCTTTTCGCCGAATTCCTTCGCGACGACATCCTGCTCCCCGCCTTGGAAAAACACTTGGATGACAACGGCATCGCGCACGAGCCCTTCACCGTCGACATGGTCGGAGGCATCGAGCCCTGGGATGAGAAAAATTGGACATTCGTCTTCCTCCCCGAATCCACTCGCAACCAGTTACTCGCCATCCGCCACGGCGGCAACGCCGCCTCTGTCATCGGCGTCACTGGCGTCACTGGCGATGGCCGCGCCGCCCTCTTCAGCTACAGCCGCCACGAAGTCGAACCCCGCGGCTATGTCGACCACATCAATCTCGAATCTCAAGCCTCAGGCATCGACTCCCCTGTCGCCCTGCAATCATGGTTGGAAGACACCCTTCCCGCAATATCCTTAAATAATAACTAAAAAATTTCAGAAATTTTCACAAAGCCTTTTATTTAAACATAAAATATCATCGGGGCGAATGTGAAAAAGCGCAGCCGAAGGTTGGCCCGTTGCCAAGATCATCCGTGCCCATCCGAGCCATCCGTGGTTATTCCGCTCCAACCACTCCTTAAAACTTACAAACTCCTTTCCCATGCCCGACGACTGCCAAAACACCATCTCCACACCAGATTTGCCCAATTTCAAGGCGGCCATCCGTCCTTTTTTGAAAACGCGATTTACTCGCATGCAGAATTGTATCAACTACGGGACGCATGATGATCATGTAGATGCCTTTCTCCCAACAGGCGTCGCGCAATTGAAACGGACCATTGATCTCGACTTCCAGAGGATCATTCCCATGCCAGAGTCCATAAAGCGCACGGAGCAAAAGGGTTTTTCGGAAGACTGTCCAAAGGGTATTGCGCTGCGTGAGGAGAACTATGCGAATTTCGGCTTCGAGGACTGGTATGACTGGTCGAATGCGAATTGGAATACCAAGTGGAACTCCTACTACGGCCATTTTGTAAAAAACGAAAACGCCTACCTTTTCTGCACAGCCTGGACGCCACCCTTCCCAGTCATCCGCAAACTCGCCGAACTTCTGAACACCCCAGTCCTGTTGGAATACTTTGAATACGATTTCGGTGAAGGCAGCGCGCTCATCCAACCAGATGGAACAGCAGAGCATACGCCAGGCAATTGGCCCTATCGCAACGAATAGTTTTCCGATGATTAAAAATGTTACCAGACAACAGACATTTCGATTTTTGCGTAGTCAAATGCTAATGAACCTGCTATCAAGCGACGAAACTACTATCTAAAACTCACTCCCATCGCCTATGCGCCTCACTGATATCACTATCGAGCACCTCTGGGTTGCCTTGAGTGAAGAGGAAATTTCCCAAGGTCGCAGCGCGAAAAACGACTACCAAGCCCGCACCTTCGTTCTCGGAGCCACCCGCGCCCAGCAGTTGCTCGCCGTCCTGCAATGAGTTCCTCCGACGCCATGCCCGATTCTGAAGACCAGCATATCGAGTGGAAGGAGATTTGGCGCGACGACTGCCTGCGCTGGATTTGTGGCTTCGCCAATTCTGGCGGCGGCTCACTCCACATCGGGCGCGACGACCAGGGCCGTATCGTCGGCCTTTCCGATGCCAAGCGGCTTTTGGAGGAAATCCCCAACAAGGCCCGCGATCTCCTCGGCATTCTGGTCTCCGTGAATTTGCGCAAGGAAAACGGCCTTCCCTGGCTCGAGATCGCCGTCGATTCCTATCCCCATCCCATCAGCTATCGCGGACATTATTTTGTTCGCAGCGGCAGCACGCTGCAGGAACTCAAAGGCCCGGCCCTTGACCGTTTTTTGCTCCGCCGCCATGGCCGCACTTGGGACAGCGTTCCCGTGCCCGGCGTCAAAATTGCGAATCTCTCCGCCAGCGCGATCCGCCGGTTCCGCGGTCTCGCCCGCGCCGCCGGTCGCATCGCTCCCGAGGACATGCGATCCTCCAAAGCCACCCTCGTCGAAAAACTTCAACTCGCCGAAGGCACCTACCTCAAACGCGCCGCCGTGCTGCTCTTCCACGAGGATCCTGAGAAATTCATCACCGGCGCCTTCGTGAAAATCGGCTACTTCCGCTCCGAGTCCGATCTGGCCTACCACGACACCCTCCATGGCGATCTCTTCTCCCTCGCCGCCCGCACCATCGACCTCCTGCAAACCAAGTATCTCAAAGCCGCCATCACCTACCGCGGCATCCAGCGCATCGAACGCTACCCCGTGCCCGATGCCGCCCTGCGCGAATCCATTCTCAACGCCCTCGTCCATCGCGATTACGCCGTCCCCGCCCCCGTGCAAATCCGCGTCTACGCCAACCGCCTCTCCATTTGGAACCCCTGCTCCCTTCCCGAAGGGTGGACTCTTAAAAAACTCCTCGGCCCGCATTCCTCCGCCCCGCACAATCCCGCCATCGCGCATGTCTTTTTCCGCTCGGGAGAAATCGAGACCTGGGGCCGCGGCATCCAACGCATCCTCACCGCCTGCCGCGAAGCGGAAACGCCCAAGCCCCGCTTCACCCTCGAGCCCACCGGCCTCTGGACCGAATTCCCCTTCGCGCCGTCTTATTTGCAGGAAATCCATTCCACAGAGCCCGGTTCGCCTCCAGTCACCGGACAAGTCAGTGAGCAAGTCGCAGGGCAAGTCGCAGGGCAAGTCAGTGACGAGTTGAGGCGCATCCTCGCCATTCTCCGAAAAGAAATGTCCCGACAAGAAATTCAAGCGGCTTTGGCCTTACGGGGCCGCGAAAACTTTGAGGCTCGCTACCTCAAGCCTGCCTTGGAAGCTGATCTGGTCGAGCGCACCATCCCCGCGAAACCCAACAGCCGCCTGCAAAAATACCGCCTCACCGAGAAAGGCCGCGAGCTCGCGGGAAAAACCGTTTCGCAATGACAACCTTCAAAAAATCCGGAGAGCAATGCGCGATCAGCGCCGTGGTATCCGCGCCGAGCTTTCGTTTACAAGGTAGGGGCAGATCGCCGAGCGGCCCCAAGATTCAGGCGCAACGCGCCGTTAAGCCAAAATCCAAAATCAGCCCCACTCGTTACCCGCCACCAGTTACTCGTTACTTTCTTAACCCACTCCTTCCCATGGCCTCCGAAACCACACCCTTCGAAACCATCCGCCGCACCAATCCGGCCGGTAACGAATTCTGGTCCAGTCGGGACTTTGCCAAGGTGCTCGGCTATGCAGACTATCGGAATTTCCAGTTCGTGATCGAATCCGCCCGCACCGCTTGCTTCAACAGCGGTCAGCGGGTGGGGGATCATTTCGTTGAGGTCACCGATATGATCGAGATCGGCAGCGGAGCTCAGCGTCCGCCGAAGACCATAATGATGTCCCGCCACTCCACGCTCTTGCCCCGGCTCAACGACGAAGTGGCCGCCCTCGCCGCCAAGGTGGATAGTCACCTCAAAAAAATGGGAGCTGCGTTATGAGCAAGAAACCTGGCCGCTCTAAACCCCGCGCTCTTTCCAAGCCGGGGAAGACTGTCTCACCCAGCAAGACCAATTCGGGACGCCCGACCTCGCAAGTGAACGAAACCGCCCTGCTCGAAGACCTGCGCAGCCTGATCCTTTCAGCCCGCCAGCGCATTTCGGTGGTGGCGAACTCCACCACCACGCTTCTCTACTGGCATCTCGGGCAGAGGCTGCTGAAGGAAAACCTCCAGAACCAACGCGCCGCATACGGGAAACAAATTCTCGCGACAGTGTCGCGAGAATTGACGGCAGAGTTCGGACGGGGATTCAGCTATGCCACAGTCAATCGCGCCATCCAGTTCTCTGAGCTTTTCCCCGACCCGGAAATTGTGTCGACGCTGTCGACACAATTGAGTTGGAGCCATTTTATGGAATTGCTCCCGATCAAGCAACCGCTCGCCCGCGATTTCTATGCCGAAATGTGTCGCATCGAGCACTGGGATGTCCGCACCCTGCGGCAAAAGGTTGGCTCCATGCTTTACCAGCGCACCGCTTTGGCGAAGAGGCCACAGAGCATCATCGCTGCAGAGATAAGCCAAATGCGCGATGGCAAACTCACGCCGGACATCGTGTTTCGCGATCCTTACTTTCTTGATCTGCTCGGCCTCCAGGGGGCCTTCAGCGAAAGGGACCTTGAATCCGCCATCCTGCGTGAAATCGAAGGCGTGTTGCTGGAGTTGGGCGCAGGCTTCACATTCATAGCCCGCCAAAAACGCATGAGTGTCGGCCGGGATGACTTTCACCTCGACCTGCTCTTTTTTCACCGCCACCTGCGCCGCCTTGTCGCTGTGGAATTGAAGCTGGAAGCCTTCCAACCCGCCCACATCGGCCAAATGGAACTTTACCTCCGCTGGCTCGATAAACACGAACGCGCCCCGGGCGAGGAATCCCCCATCGGCCTCATCCTCTGCGCTTCAGCCGATGCCGAGCAGGTGGAACTTCTCCAACTCGATGCCAAATCCATTCGGGTGAGCGAATATCTCACCGAACTTCCTCCCCTCAAAATCCTCCGCGCCCGCCTCCACCAAGCCATCGAACATGCCCGCGAACTCGCCGTGCGCTGCAATTCCTCCGGGGAGGCCCTTCCATGAAGCCTGCCCGCTATCAGCCTCTCGTTACCAGCCACCTCAAGAAAATGGGAGCGGCGTTATGAGCAAGCCGAAGAAAATTCAGATTCGCAACAGCACCGCCGAGTTCCTCGTCTTCACCACGCAGGCCGGGGAAAAGGGCATCGAAGTTCGCGTGGAGGACGAGACCGTCTGGCTTACCCAGAAGCTCATCGGCGTCCTCTTTGATGTTGATGTCCGCACAGTCAGTGAGCACCTGCAGAACATCTTCAACAGCGGAGAACTGACCGAATCCGCAGTTATCCGGAAATTCCGGAATACTGCCAGCGATGGCAAAAGTTATCTCACCGCCTTCTACAACCTCGACGCCATCATCGCCGTCGGCTTCCGCGTCAATTCCGCCCGCGCCACCCAGTTTCGCAAGTGGGCCATCGGCATTCTGCGGGACTTCGCCATCCGTGGGTATGTGCTCGACAAGGAACGACTGAAAAACGGTGCCATCTTCGACCAGGCCTACTTCGACAACCTGCTTGCAGAAATCCGCGAAATCCGTGCCAGCGAGCGTCGCTTCTACCAAAAGATTACCGACATTTACGCCATGGCGATGGATTACAGCGCGGAGGCTGAGACGACGCAGGCCTTTTTCGCCACCGTCCAAAACAAGCTCCACTTCGCCATCCACGGGCACACCGCCGCCGAGTTGATCATGGGCAGGGCAGACAGCACTAAGGAGCACATGGGCCTCACCACCTGGAGGAATGCACCCAAGGGGAAAATCCTCAAACCTGATGTCGCCGTTGCCAAAAACTATCTGACCGAGAAGGAACTCAAATCTCTCGACCGCTTTGTCACCATGTATCTCGACTACGCCGAGGACCAAGCCGAGCGCGGCATTCCCATGACCATGGCCGACTGGGCGGGAAAACTCGACGCCTTCCTCCAGTTCAACCAGCGAGACCTGCTCGAACACCCTGGCAAAGTCACCGCCGAGATCGCCAAGGCCTTTGCCGAATCCGAGTTTGAGAAATACCGCATCGTTCAGGACCGCCTCTTCGAGTCCGACTTCGACCGCATGATCAAGCAACTCCCGAACCCGGAAGACCAGCCATGACATCAGAAACTCCTGTTCAACAGCCCTCTGACTACGACGACATGCTGCGCGGCATCAAGGCCATCGCCGAAGGTCTGCGTGGCATTCAGGAACTCGGCGTCGCCCAATACACACCGGTCGTCGATCAAATCATCGCCACGCGCAGCCGCGATGCCTGCCACATCCAACACACGCTCGACTACCTTCTGGATTTTGCATGCCACCCGGCGGGACTCGCGCTCTACAAAAAACTCTGCCGCTACTATTACACCTTGGACCCAGCCGCGACCGCAGACTATGTGAACTATTACCGCGAAATGTGGGACACCGATCAGCCGGAGGACCAGAAATGACACCAAGCACAAAATCTGGAGGGCGATGCGCCGTCAGCGCCGTGGTATCCGCACCGAGCTTTCGTTTACAAGGTAGGGGTAGATCGCTCTCCGAGGCGTAGGCTACGAGCCGGAGGCCGAGCGGCCCCAAGATTCAGGCGCAACGCGCCGTTAAGCCAAAATCCAAAATCTGTCTTTCCCGCCACCCGCTACCAGTAACTCGCCACAGCACCAGTCACCTCATCACGCCGGAGCCGCAAAGCGCGTAGGAGGACGCCCCGAGTCGCGCTAATCCTGTTAATTCTGTAAATCC
>JAPLTI010000218.1 GCA_026398285.1 Verrucomicrobiota bacterium | reverse complement strand
ACGGCAGATTTGTGCTGCGATAGAGCACGACGCCCTGCTGGATGCGGTTCTTAAATCGCGCCAAGACACGTTCCGGCCATAATTCGTCAAGAATGACTCCGCGAATTCGTTCGGAATGGACGAGAAGAAAATCCTCCATGGTTTGCCGAATCTCGTGATCGGACCCCGACAAAGCCTGCGCAGTTGGGTCGGTCTGCCGGAAAAGCACGCGATCATGCACGAGCAGCATGGCCCGCTCCAGCTCTCCACAGACATCATCCACCCCCAGCATGATTTCGCGGCCCACTTGGGTCCAGTGTTCCAAGCGCCGGATCAGGCAGGCGAGCATTGCAGGTTTTTCTAAAAGTCGGCGGGCCTCCGGGAGAAAATAGCGACCGTTGGCAGCACGCCATAGCAGCCCGGAATCGCTCAACTCATTCAAGACCCGAAAAGCGCTGACGTTCGAAATCCCGTAGCTTTTTCCCAAGAAACGCGTGACGGGCAGGGCTTCCAGCAAAGGCCATCGGTTGGTGCGGCTGATTTCGATCAGACTTTCCCGGAGAGCAGTGACCCCGTTTCCCTGCATCTTTGGCTTCACTTGTGGCATTGGCCACATGCTTCAAGCAAACCACAGGGAATGTCAAACCCGCCAGTTGCCCGTCTCAACAAGCAAGCTCGGAGCAAGGGTCGCGGCTGGTCACTACTTCAATATTGGCTGCGAGAGCTCCTCGGTCAAAAGATCGAAAACCAGCTTATGCCCCTTATCGTTGGGATGCATGCCATCTTGATGAAGTAACTTAGAATAAGGTTCTCCAGAGTCTGAAGGATGCTTGGAATAGGCCTCATTGATATCGATGAAACGAACGTTTTTTCTCACGGCCAATTCACGCAATCCCGCAACATAGGTGTCCAGGATCACATTGAATCCCTCCTCATCATCAGAGACATATGGCGGTTTGCCATATAATTCACGAGTCTTCTTCGACCAGGACAGGCGTTGGGGAGACATTAAAATGACCTCGCCGTTTTGATCTCGAATCCTGTCGATCATTGACTCCATGTTCGTTAAATAAACAGGCAATTCCACGCGCGGTTTTTCTTTGGGGGGATCTTTCCAAACATCCACTGCGGAATCATTGATTCCAAACTGTATGACCACCAAGGAGGGATTGTGGTCCAAGACATCTTTTTGAAATCGCTGAAGAGCCAACGCCGTGGTGTTCCCCGGAACGCCTGCATTGATCACTTCGATAGGGATATTTTTCTCCTGAAAAGTTTGCTCGAGAATCTCGCTGTAAGTTTTTGTTCCAGGGCGCAATGCCGTTGAACTAGCACCGAATAGAACAATTGGTCTCTTCGATGCTGTGGTCTTATCCATGAGAGACTCCGCTTTTGCAATTTTACTAAAACCTGAAATAGAGGCGATTATAAGAATCGAAGATACAAGCTGACGCGCAATATGCATGACTTTTGGGTTGTGGAGTGGATTTTTATTCGTCGGGATTCGCTTACTTCGCTATTTTAAAGCTGGCAGCTTGATGCCGAAAAAATCGGCAATAGAGCTTGAGAAAAGTCTTCGGGCCGTATTTTCATCCAGCCCAAGCCATCGGCGGACATTATCAACTCCCTCATCAGGAGATAAAGCCGACCCAGCGAAACCGGAATGGGCCGAAGAGCGAACGATGCGATCCTCGCCAACTTCCAGCTCATGGTGGGCGATGGTGTATTTCCCGGGAGGCGCGCCGGCCGCAGCCATGCAATCCGTCGTGAAAAGCGCCTTCCCCGGGGGCTTTGCGCGAAAGAAATTCTTCAAGGTCGATGGCGGCAGGTGAATCCCATCGGGAATGAAAAAAGCGACCAACTCGTCTCGCGCCAGAAGGCGCTGGATGACGTTGTCGTGACGATGCATCTCGATCGGGACGCCATTTCCCAAGTGGGTGCAAAACTTGGCTCCTGCAGCGATCGCCTCGCTGATATCGGCATCCGAGGCATTCGTGTGGCCGAGCGAAATGTGTGAGCCTGCGCGGACGGCGTAGCGAATGATGTCCGCACTACTGGGCAACTCCGGAGCCAATGTGAGAAGTTTAATATTGCCCCCGGCAGCGTCCTGCAGAAGTTCGAAGTCTGCGATGAGAGGAAGCTTCAAGTGCAGGGGATTGTGGGCTCCATAGAAACCCGGCAAAGGCGAAAGCCAGGGTCCCTCGATGTGGTATCCACAGACGGCCGCATGGATCACCGGGTCGGCAGCCCGAATCCGCTCGAAGTTTTTGAGCTTGGCGCAAAGCGAGTCGATTCCATCTGTGATGAGCGTCAGGAAAAACCTTTGTGTTTCATGGGCCGCCAGTGCCTCAACCGCCCTTCGAGCATCCGCGGCCGAAAGGTCAGGCTGCTGGAAATCCACTCCCGCGAATCCGTTGACCTGAATATCGAAGAGACTCGATGGCATTAGGAAAAGAACACCAGGAAATACCTATTTTTTCACAAAAGAATTCAACCGATCCCCTTGCACTTCAATCAAGGCGTCAAGGACTTGTTCCGCTTCATGGAAATCTCGGATCATCGGATCGCAGGCAAGGGCCTGAATCGCTTTGGAACGACTTTGCTCGGCAGCTGCCTCGATCGTTAACTCGTGGGCATAAATCTGTGCGAGAGTCCACCTTGCCGCTTGAGCTGGCAGGTCACCAACAAAGACCGGCCTCGCTCCATGCTGTCCGACGACGGCCTTGACCTCTACCAGCGCCCAATCGGGCAGGTTGGGAATGGCTCCTTCATTGGGAATATTGACGACATGAACGATGTCGGGGCCTTGGGTTAGCGCCTTGATTTGCTGCCCCATGGCTTCAGGCGTGACGTGTTTGGGAATGTAAAGTGGCTTGGTTCCCTCGGCTCGGGCTTGAAGCTGTGCGGCCCCTCGGGTGAGTTCTTCGGAAAGAAGATTCTCGGAAATCATATCGGAGCGCCATTTGAGTCCATAGTGGAGGGCTTTAGGATCCGATGATTGTCGAGCATGAGGGAAAAATTCGATGATGTGGCGGTCACCACCCATCATGAAAAGATCCATCGCCTGAAGTAAATCTTTGGTAAATTGCTGACCTTTCTGCGCCTCGGAATTTAAAATGCGCCGTTTCAGTTCTGGATAAACATCGCGACCTTTGTGGCGAAGCGAGAGCAACCAAGTCATGTGGTTGATTCCGCCCACAAGGAAATCCAAGTCTTGGGCTTCGACATCGAGCAATCCCGCGAAGATCGGAAGCGACTGCGCCACATTGTGACAATAGCCGATGATTTTGATATTGGAGTATTTTTTGACGGTTCGGCAGATTGCCGCCATCGGGTTGGAGTGATTTAAAATAATGCAATCTGGGCAATATCTCTCCATGGCCTTGGTCAACTCGATGAAAATCGGGATGATGCGCAGCCCTTGAGAGAAGCCAGATGGGCCGACGGTGTCGCCGGTCGTCTGCATGATGCCAAAGCGAGCCACTGCCTCGACGTCCATCTTATGCCAAGAGGCTGCCGGACCATGCACGCCGATGGATGTGATGGCGATATTCGCACCCTCGAGAACGGTTGGAAGATCCTGGGTTGATGAAATACGAAATCCCGCTCCAAAGTGATCGGAGATTCGGCGGCCGACCCTATCGATGAGCTGCATGCGTTCGGCATCGATATCATATAAAACAACCTCAGCTCCATGTAATTCCGGCGTTTGACCTAACTCCAGAAATACGGATTCAAAAAAGTGGCTACCAGCCCCGATGAGTGCGATTTTCATATTTTTAAAATTTTATGTTTCGAATGATAGCTTTATTTAGCGGTATTTTCCAGAGCGGAGGCTTTCGTTTGGGCCTCTTTAAGCGTTTCCGGCGCGGCCTTTGGCATCGTTGACGCCTTCTTGTAGCAGGCCAATGCTTCGGCCACTTTGCCCTGCTTGGCGTAGATATCTCCGTAAATGATTTGAGCAGTGCAGAGCCATTGGGCTTGAACGCCGGGCATGGCTTCGAGCACGGCTACCTCTGCGAGCGCTTGATCATACTGATTGGCATCCAAAAAAAGCTTAGCCCGAGCCACGATTGCGCGTTGCTGCATTCCTCCCGAGGGCTTAAGAGCGCAAATTTTCGCATAGATATCCAAGAGTTTTTGGGAATCCGCCTTGGTTCGCATGGCGTTCTCCGCAATCATCGCCCACGATATGGCCTTGTTGTTTGGTGAAACGGTAAAGTCTTGAGCACGTAAAAGATCAACATCGGAATCTTCATACTGCCCCAATGCACTCTCCGCCTGCCCGCGCGCCAGATAGGCCTGAAAAATCACTTTTTCTGGCCAAGTGGAAAGATCTTTGTCCTTGGTTTTGTCCATGACGCCCTTCCAGTTACGGGCGTCCTTAAGCAGATCGAGCTCGGCCGATTCCCTCAATGGAACTGAACGAATTTTTGCAACCAGTGCCATCGCTTCCTCGTTGCGCTTGAGCCGCTGCAGACACAAAGCCGCGTTAGTCAAGGCATCGGCCTGCTGGAGATCATTCGTCGTGGCTTCGGCGCTCTTGATAAAAGCCTCAGCCGCCTCTTGGTTTTTACCGGCACTCATCAACTCCATTGCCGCAGTTCTCTCGGAAATGTATCCCGCATTTAATGTTGAAATGAGGGCGGAGATTAACAAAAACGTTGGGATCAGTTTTTTCATGTCGTTCACAAGTTTCCCAATGGCATAACAGACGTCAACGAGTAAAATTCGATAAACGCACTTCTTCGTGATATTCGAACTTCATAAAAACGTCCTTCGTCCCAGAAAAAAGACGCCGGAAGGGAATAAACGAATTCCAGTGGTGATAAAGTAGAACCTCCCATGAAAGGGTTTTTTGAATCCTACTGAGCGACGCGGGCGGCATCCTGCAGGGCGGCGCGTGTTGGCAATGTGTCAGGAACATTGAAACAGGCAGGCGCGTCCTTTTTTCTGTCGTTCGCCGACCCTTAGCCAGCCCACGAGGAGCAACATGAAAGGAAGGCGCGAACTGGTCATTTTGGATGACCAGATTTTGAACCATCAAAAAAATCAAAATGCCCGCGCGATCCAACTGGACTAATTACCTGACCAGATTCGCATCGCTTGCTCGGGGATTGCAGAAGGAATAATTTGATGAACTACAATTTTCGAGATGGAAGAAATCACCACAGTTCTACCTGGTCCACAACTACCAGAGAAGACCGGCAAACCTTTTGCTGGAAGCCTGCCTAAGCCCACACCCGAGACGGCGCAATTTTGGGAAGGATGCAAGCGGGGGGAGCTTCTTTTGCAGCGATGCGGAGACACGGGGAAAGCTTACTTTCCTCCCCGCCCGTTCAGCCCCTACACGGGGACTCGCCATGTCGAAGTGTTTCAGGCCTCCGGCCGGGCGACGCTTTACAGTTATGTGATCCACCATCGCGCCGTTCCGGGTTTTGAGCCTCCTTATGCCATCGCCGTCGTGGAACTCGAGGAAGGTCCCCGGATGATGACAAACATTTTGGATTGCCCTCAAAGGCCGGAGGATTTGGTTTTAGACATGGAATTAGAGGTGACTTTCCAGAAAATGGATAACGAGATCACGATCCCCTATTTTCGCCCGCTCATGAAGGAGGGAAACTAAATGGCCTTTCAACCTGGTTCAGTTGCCGTTGTCGGAGCTGCAGAGACAACCCGCTTGGGAGAAATACGCGACATGTCGCAGATCATGCTCCATGCGGATGCCGCCCTCAATGCCATGCAGGATGCCGGCTTACAGCCAAAAGACATCGACGGAATAGCTTGCGTCGGGCAGATGATGCCTCAACAAATCGCACACTACCTAGGCATTACACCAAAGTGGGTGGATGGCACCACGGTTGGCGGATGTTCTTTTCTGCTGCATGTGCGACACGCCGCCGCAGCCATCGCGGCAGGATATGCGCAAACCATTCTTATTACCCACGGGGAAAGTGGAAAATCACGCATTAACGCAACCCCTCGCCCGCCGGAGCCGGAGAGCTTGAGTGGTCAATTTGAGATGCCTTACGGACCATTCGGTCCGGCTACTTTATTTCCGATTCCTGTGCTGAGGTATATGAAGACGACAGGGACGACGCACGAGCATCTAGCGCAGGTAGCTGTCGTGCAACGGGAATGGGCTGCAAAAAATCCACGGGCGATGTTCAAAGATCCCATCACTGTGGACGATGTCCTCAACAGCCGAATGGTCGCCTATCCCTTCCATCTTCTGCAATGTTGTTTGGTCACCGATGGAGGCGGGGCGATTATCATGACGTCCGCAGAGAGAGCGAAGGATTTCCCCACCAAGCCGGTTTACTTGCTCGGGAGTGGCGAGAGCGTGGAGACAACGCTCATCTCGCAGATGGAGGATTTCAATTCTTCCCGGGCGTTTCGTGTGGCGGGATCTGCTGCTTTTGAAATGGCGGGGATTCAGCATTCCGATGTGGACCACTTGATGATTTACGATGCGTTTGCGCACCTGCCACTTTTTGGGCTTGAGGATCTTGGGTTCTGCAAACGAGGAGAGGCCAAGGATTTCATCTGGGAAGGCCACACACGCCCCGGAGGCAAACTCCCGCTGAACACAAATGGAGGAGGCTTATCCTACACGCATACAGGCATGTATGGCATGTTTGCTTTACAAGAAAGCATTCGCCAGGTCCGAGGAAACGCCCCGGCTCAAGTTCCTGGAGTCAGAGTATCCGTCACCCACGGAGTCGGAGGGATGTTTTCCTCCTCAGGCACAATTATTTTTTCCAATCAAAGACCATGATGCCATCCCCAAATCCCATGAATTTGTCAAGCCGCACAATTCTTATAACCGGTGCGGCCCAGCTCCGATCTGGGCGCAAATGTCGTTCTGGCAGATCGTAATCTGGAAACATTGCAAGAGACGCTCAAAGAGTTTCCTACGGATCGCACGATGGCAGTGGACGGAAATGTTGCGAACGAAGCATTTGCGCGCGATTGCGTTGCCAAATCGGTCGACAGGTTCGGTGCAGTGCACGGACTGGTCAACAATGCGGGAATCATCAGACCGGCCATGTTGGAGAAAATGACATTCCAGCAGTGGCAGGATGTCTTGGATGTCAACCTCACTGGCTGCTATCTCATGCTGCAAGCCACTGGACGGCATATGCTCGAACGGGCTCGTGGCGAATTACCAACCCCAACCGGCGTGACGGGATCTATTGTCAACATATCCTCCACAGGTGGAAAACGCGGATCGATCGGTCAGGTGAATTATTCTTCAGCCAAGTCCGGAATTTTCGGAATGACCATGACCGCGGCTCTGGAATGGGCGAAATACGGAGTGAGATGCAACTCGGTAGGATTCGGAACCGTCATCACATCGATGACGGAAACCCTTCGCAGCGAGAAATTCTCTGCCCAAACCCTTGCGCGCATCCCACTGGGGCGCTGCGCAGAACCTGAGGAGGCGGCCAATCTGGTCGTCTTTCTTCTCTCCAATGCAGCCTCCTATATCACTGGCGAAAACATGACGGTTTCCGGTGGCCTCCACATGCAGCCATGAAAAAAATGCTACCACTGGAAGGCGTAAGAATCATTGAGGTGGGTCAAGCTCTGGCCGCACCGCTCGCGGCAACTATCATGGCCGATATGGGCGCCGATGTGATCAAGGTGGAAAAACCAGACGGCGGCGATGACGCGCGCCTCTGGGGACCGCCGTTTGGACCGGATGGCAAGACGAGTCTGTATTTCCACGGCCAAAACCGAAACAAGCGCAGTATCGTCTTGGATATTAAGCGACCGGAGGATATTGAAACCCTGCACCGCCTTTGCGAGACGGCTGATATTTTGATCCAAAATCTTCGTTTGGGCATTGTGGAGCGATGTGGAATCAGCGCTGAGGTCATGTGTGCCCGGCATCCGAGGTTGGTTTATTGCAATATTTCCTCGTTTGGACAAACCGGCCCGATGTGTAATCGCCCGGCATTTGATCCACTGATGCAGGCTTACGGCGGCATGATGAGTATGACCGGCCGGCCGAGTGAAGAGCCTAACCTCTGCGGGGCATCGATTAATGACAAGGCGACTGGACTTTTTAGCGTGATCGGTGTGCTGGCGGCCTTGAGGAAACGCGATGTCAGAGGCGTGGGAGGCATCGTGGATACCTCCCTTTTGGAAACCGCTGTTCATTGGGTGGAAACTCCCTTGAATGCGTATTTTGCGACGGGAGACATCCCGATGCGTCACGGCACCGGCGGGGCCATGATCGTTCCCTACCAAGCCTTTCACGCCAGCGATGTGGCGTTT
>JAPLTI010000307.1 GCA_026398285.1 Verrucomicrobiota bacterium | reverse complement strand
AGAACCAAAGCAGCCACAATCTACCACAAGCCCGCGCATGAGCGCCTGCCCCAGAGCAAGGCCAAAGACGATGGCAAGTGCGGCGAGCGCCAGAGAGGCCGCTCGGGCCTTCCAACCTGAAATGAGCATGAGCCCGAGGAGCATTTCAAAGGGAGGCAGCCCGAGGGCAATGATATTGATCAGTTGCGGCGGCAGCATTTTGAAGGTGGCAATGCTGTCGGCGAATGCCTGTGGATTGGTGACCTTCGTTGTCCCTGCGTAAAGGAACACGCCCCCCAGAGCCAAGCGGAGGACGAGGAGGAACCAGCGATTGTTGAAGAATTTCATAGCCACGAAAAGGCACGAGAAGACACAAAAAAAGAGGAGGAACAGCAGGGAGAAGTGACCGCGAATGACGCGGATAGGGCGGATGTGGGAAGGTGAAAATGCATTAGTTTCATAGCCACAAAAAAGCACGAGAAGCCACAAAAAAAGAGGGGAAACAGCGGGAAAAATTGACCCCAGATGACGCGGATAGGGCGGATCTATTCAAACCAAGAAAATCGGCTCTTCTTTCTGTTATACGTTTCCTGCCCGCAATCAACAATTCCTCTGCCTCTTTGTGCATTTTTGTGCCTCTTTGTGGCTGAACCTGTTTTTTCATTGCGCGGTTTCCTCCGGTTTTTTGGCATTTGTCCAATCACTCCACCCGCCTTCATAAAGGGCAATGTTGCTGAATCCCAGTGCGGAAAGAGATTTTTTCACCAATCCCGAATCTTCACAGGAGGCGTTGGAGCAGTAGATGACAATGGGCTGGGAGCGATCTGCCTCGAGTTTGGCCTTCAATGCCGCGTAGCCCGTTTCAAAGTCGTCTCGCGGCAGACTGAGCGCACCAGGGACATGTCCCAGACGATGGAAAATTTCCGGACGGGCATCGAGGACCAAGCCACGCTTGTTCTCCACATAGGAGGAGAATTCTTCGAGGGTGAGTTTTTCCGGTAGCTGAACTATCGGCGCAGGAGCAGAAGCCGATTCCTTTGACACGATCCGCTGAACGGAATCCTGCAATCGTTCAGCCTTGTCTTTGTAAACGAGGGGAAGCGGAGTGTCCCGAAATTGGTTGATGAGCAATCCTACGCACAGCGCGGTGGTTGCCACGAGCCAGATCAGCATTACATCGGAGTGGAGAGTCTTCATACGGGAAGCAGCAGATGGAATGGCCACAAAAAGGCACGAGAAGCCACAAAAAAAGAAGGGAAGGTGCGGGAGGAATTGACCGCGGATGATGCGGATAGGGAGGGTCTATTCAAGCCAAGAAAATCGGCTGTTCCTTCTGCTATTTGTTTCATGCCCATAATCAGCGGTTCCTCTCCTTCTTTGTGCATTTTTGTGCCTCTTTGTGGCTGAGCCTGTTTTCTCATTGCGGCGTTCTTCTTTCCAGTATGGGTCCGCGTTGTCATCCGCTTCACCCGCTTCATCAGCGGTCCATTTCTTTTCCTGAATCAGCGGCAGAAAGCAGGGCGGTCGGCCAATTGGGAACAAAATCACCAATCCCAACCAGAGTCTTGATTTTGGCGACGGGTGCCCAGTCAGAAGCCGAGGCAATTTGCGAAAACTCCCCGATGGCAATCCGCACATCAGCACCTTTCGGAATAGGCAATTCGGCAGGGAAGAAAGATGGATTGACGAGGTTCAGCGATTTCACGGATTTCAACTTTCTCTCGATCACATCAGACTTTGTTGGCTCCAGCTTGCCGGAAAGAATCAGAGTGGAGGCCGCATTGTCAGGAAGATCGTCAATGCTCTCGACAATCCCGCAAGAGAGTTGTGGATTTTTCGCTAAGGCATCCCTGAGCGGCCGAGGGAACGATTTTCCCAAAACAACCTGGTCCGCGACAACCCAAGTGCTGGGAATTCCATTTCCGATGGCGAGGGCCTTGCCTTGTTTTGTGACCGGCGAGTGAGGGAGAACGAGGGCCAGACAAAGCAGGCTGGCGGCGGCCAATGAAGGAGGCAGAAAAAGCAACTTGGTTTCTGGCCAAGCACGATTCGCGAGGCGCCACACGATCACCCACGCCAAAGCGACAGCAGGCACGATCCACAGCCACACGGATTCTCCAACTGAACTGAACCACGCCCCTATGAAAAGCGAGATCCAGATACCCAATGGGACGGCGAACCAGCGACTTCCCTGCGTTGGCAGGCAGAGCAGAAGAACCGCCAGCCAGCCGAAAATGTAGAGGAACCGCCCGAGCCAGCTGAATTCCACAAGCCAAGTCAGATGGCTGTTGACCAAGGTGCGGTAATTCTAATTCTCTTTCAACATGAGACTAATAATCCACGGCCATGCGGTGATGCTTTTCACTCGAGCTGTGTCTGAAGCAAGGGCGGGAAGGTCGTTTGCGAGTTGCGCAATGACGGCTTTCATTTCGGAGAAAACGC
>JAPLTI010000277.1 GCA_026398285.1 Verrucomicrobiota bacterium | reverse complement strand
CAGGACGGGGAAAGACATGGGAAGTTTTAAGTCTTAAGCATTAAGTTTCAAGATTTGGAGTTGGCGGCGTGGATTCGGAAGCGCGCGCCCTCCTGTAGCGGCGTCTCTATGAGCGCCGTGGGATGTTGCTCGAGCAAACTGATGCCGTGGAGGACCTCAGCGCTCCCGGGCTGTCTATGACTGCCGGCTCCAAGTCCGTTTTTATCAGTGTCAATCAGTGCCATCGGTGGTTCTATAATTCTTACAAAGGCTTGGGAAGTTTTCAATTTTCAGGGGTTCTCACGGGGGCACTGGGACACGGAGGATTGGGAATTTTTAGGCGGAAAAAATTCTGAAATTTTGTTAATTTTGTCTAAAAAATAGGCAGAATCATGTTTTTATATTGTGGGCGATCAACTTGTGTTGGGAGTTTAGCGGGCCCAGAGAGGTGATTTGCCAGTGCATAATTCAAAAATCATGTTTGGCGACAAATCAAAGTCACAATTCCAAGCCAGTGTGGGCCACTCATCTAAGTAGAAGGCTTTGAATTTCGCTGGATCCTGCAGCGGAGCAGCGGCGGGGTATTTTTGAATGATATCCTTGAAGTCTGCAATGCCCTTTTCCCCTGATGAAAATTCGATGGATATCAGGTAATCTTTTAAATATTCCGCGTTTTTAATGAAAAGCATAGTATCAGACAAGGGGATCGATTTTGTGAAAATTTTTACTTTCCCACATAGTAAGGAGTTCCAGTTGGTGGAGTTCTGCCCATTCTGCAACAAATCCTCTCACTCTTCCAGGTAGGGTGCCTTCAAGAATATTGCATTCTCTAATTGAGACAACAGCTCGGAACTCATTGTATCTTACATGGAAATGCGGTGGATTGTGTTCATCGTAATACATGTTGACCACAATTCCCAAAAAGCGGCTTATTTCTGGCATATACTTGATATTTTCGACAAGATGGATGGAATCTTAAGCTTTGTTAGGCATGATTTTTTTCGAAGCTCATGTCTTTGGTTATGGGTTAGCAGGACAGTGAATCAAAAAGTAAATGTTTATCCTGCCCCATTCGAGCCGCGAATGCACCTGTGCTTCCGTGTATCAGTGTTAATCAGTGCAATTTGACTCGCTCCTTCCCTCTCGCTCACCCTTCGGGCTGCATTCATGCAGTCTTCCTCGCGCATGCCCAAGGCGCTCGGTTGTGGTTAAATAAAATGCTTTTGGGTAACATTATAAAACTTGTTATTTAGGAATAAATTCAGCTAGAACTTGAGAGAGGGGGCGCGTTGGCGCGTTAAACTCCTCGGCCTTGGCTTCGCGCAAGTCTTGAATGTCTTCAAAATCTTCAAGAATTTGCTGAATCTCCAAAAACTCTTGGTAAGGAAGAACGGCGAATTCTTTAATGCCATTTTTTTCAATAATTTGTGGATGTATGCTCATTGTGATATTAACGGTAAACTTCTTTCCTGTGCAGGATTCGATAAATGACAATTTTCTTTCCTTCAATTTCAAATAAAGCACGATAATTCCCTACGCGCATTCTAAATTCTGGGGTGTGATTCGTAAGCTTTTTCACATCTCCCTCCAAATTGTTTTCCATTGCCTGCAAACGAATCGCAACTTTCGCCTGATCCGCTTTGGTCAATGATTTCAAATCTTTAACAGCTTTGGGCTTGAGTTCTACCTGATACTGTTGAGGTGTGTTCAAAGTATTTCAATTTTGATAGTTAGCTCGGAATAGATTAAAATTCTATAACTTTTAAATTCTTACCAATTCCTCAATGTCACCGGTGAATTCTCTGGATAGACCTTTGCGGCGGGCGGTTTGCGCTTTGGGATGGAGGTGGCGTGAGGCAGCGTGGAGTTCGTTGGCGTTGAGTCCGTAGGAACCGGCGGAGCGCTCAAGGAGGAAGCGGGCGAAGTCGGTAACCTCGGCGCGCTTCGCAGCCGGCAGCGGCTTGTAAAGAGTGACAATTTCCATGGTTTCGGTGCTCAAAGTCTTAACTTGTGGCTGATTTCATATGAAGGGCAAGGAAAATTCTCAAACAATCTGCTGGAGAATTGAGAAGCATGGCTTTAGACAAGGCTCCACAGCAGGACACGCCCCTGTAGCGGCTGTCTATGACTGCCGTGGTGCTGATGCTCGAGCAAACTGCTGCCGAGGAGGACCTCAGCGCTCCCGGGCTGACTGCCGGCTCCAAGTCCGTTCTTATCAGTGTCAATCAGTGCCATCGGTGGTTCTATAAATCTTACAAAGGCTTGGGAAGTTTTCAGCAGGTTTTAACCACAATCGAGCACTGGGGTGGGTGCGAGAAAGAGCAACCGAAGGTTGGCCCGAAGGGTGAGGAAGTGGGAACGAGCGAGTCAAAGGACACGGAGAGCACGGAGGTTGGGGGTGTTGAATTTTCAATGCTAACCAAGCAGGTTATTCAAATAACCAGCGAGTTTTTCGCGCGCGAAATCATTAGGAGCATGAAGATGTATGAAGTTTTTAAGTTCAAGTAGATCAATCAATCCCGCTTCGAATGCTGCTCGAAGAAAATCTCTATCCTTTTGTCTATTTGCTTCCAACTTATTGTAAGCAAGGTCTAAAAGCCCTAGGGCGATAATTTCGACTCCTTCAAAAGTGAGCTTGGTTGAGCGTTCGACCCATCCTGCAGGCTGGGTTAATAGAGTCCAACTGCCTATGCGTTCGACATAGAAGCCGTTCTCAATATGAAATGGACTTCCCTCGCCCATTTGTTGAATGCAAAGGTCTAAGGCGGCATCCTCGTTGCCTTCAGGCCACAAATCAATATCATCCGAACGGGCAAATTCCTGAAATGGTGCCGGTGCTGTGATTGCCAAAGTAGCCCTGCCGATCAAGACAAAACGATTTTCTCCGGTGAGTTCGGCCAGCTTGATAACCGCTGCTTTCAGGAGGTCTAATGTAATGTCAACGGCCATGTGATGGCAAAGTCAAGCAGGCGGCGAAGGGATGAGAATCCGCAAGGGCTTCGAACTCGGGCTCGGGGTTGGTCAAGATACGCGCAATTTCTTTTGGATTTTTCGAAGCTAATAGCGTCTTCCAAGCGGCCCTGCTCCATTGCTGCCAAACAGCCGTCTCCTTGTTCAAGGTTTCTTGAGCAATGGTATACGCCCATTCGGGATTTGCTTGAATGGCATCTGCAATACGCTCTCGGAAATGCAACTTGCGGAGCCTATGCAAATCAGCGGCACGCTCCTTAGCTTGGGTTAGTTCCGAGTATTCTGCCGGGCTCATGATTTATAATCCTTGCGACTTTATTGGGTTCTCTGAAGCGCTGTTTTTGGAGCTATGCATTATGCCTATCCGACCAGTGAAATTTCATCCTGTCGGGAGCGGAAAGCAAGGCGAAAAAGTTTGAGCGGGCTCTTACTGAGGCGCTGAGGTGTGGGGAAATACATGGGAAGTTTTAAGTCTTCAGCAGGTTTTAACCACGGAGAGCACGGAGGTTGGGCGGTAGAGGTGAAATCGTTTTCTGAAATTCTGTTAATTGACTCGCTTTGCTCACCCTGCGGGCAAGCTTCGCTTGTCGATCTCCGCTACGCTCCGGGTTTGTCTAAAAAACAGGTAGAATTATTCAGTAACCTTCGAGGCGCAAGTCCGGCACTCGCTGAAATTCGATTTTGTTTTTAGAAACCAGTGGAGCTGAATTTTGTAGAGCGGATGCGGCTATCCAAAGGTCGTTCGGACCGATCAGTTCATTGCGTTTTTTCAAAGTCGAGTAGAGTGAGGCGTAAATTTCGAGTGTGTCTTCGTCCGGCCAAACCGTGGGGAACCGTTTAAGGAAATCCCGAATGGCTTGCCGATCGTGCCCGGCGATCTCGGCACCGCGCAGAAATTCGGCTTTGACGATCCAAGGGATTCCCAGAATCAGATTTGCATTAGCTTTGAGCCAAACAGAGGCAGGTCCGCCTTCTCCTTCCCGCCAACGCGCAATCAGGAAGTTCGTATCCAGCACCCTGTCAACGCGCATGATTTTCCTTTGATGCAGTAGCGGACCATGCGGCGGAGGCGTTTTCCCACGCATTGCCCCAAGCCATGACCTTCTCGACTCGAT
>JAPLTI010000184.1 GCA_026398285.1 Verrucomicrobiota bacterium | reverse complement strand
GAGGGGCTTGCGCGAGAAGGCGTGCGCGAGGGGGTCCCCGCGCGAGAAGGCGAGAGCGAGAGCGAGGAAGAAGATACCACCACCGACACCAAAGACTAAATCTATGCCACAGGAAAACATCACCTTCGAATGCACCGAGGCCAAAGCCGAGGGGAAACCCGCCTCGCGCTACATCACCACACGCAACAAAAAGAGCCCACGCACACCGAACCGGCTCGAAAAGAAAAAGTTCAACCCCAATCTGAACCGCCACACACTCCACCGCGAAATCAAATAAAACGCCATGCAGCCTAAAACACCACAACGCCGCTCGAACTTCCGCCGCGCCAACCGTCCCATGCCACGCCGTCGCGTGGATCTCAACATCGAGGCGATCGATTACAAAAACCCCGATCTTCTCAAACGCTTCGTCACCGAGAGCGGCAAAATCCTGCCACGCCGCGTGACCGGTATGTCCGCCAGCCTTCACCGCAAAATCACCCGTGAGGTCAAGCGCGCCCGCGCCGCCCTCCTCATGAAGTAATTTCCCCTGCCGAAACCGCCCGGTTGCTACGCCCAGCGTGCAACCGGGCTTTTTTGGAATTATTCATAACCTCCGTCTTGAATTTTCGCAGAAATCATCCAATCTCTCGCCATGAAAAAATTTTTCCTACTCATCGCGCTGGCCGCTGTCGTCTCTCTCTCTGCCTGTAACAAAAAGAAATCCGATCAGTTTGCCGGCGTTGACGGCGACTTTGTGACCAGCACGCCGCTCTCCGAGCGCTTCGAAGGCGGAGCGAACTTCTTTAGCGACAGCGTGACGAAAGGCCAATTCTCGCCTGTTCGTTTTGGCTACGACAGCTACGCCGTGGAGACCGCTGAAACTTCCAAAGTTCAGCAAGTCGCCACCGCGATGAAGGATTCCTCTCAGCGCCTCATCATCGCCGGCTTCACCGACGAGCGTGGCACTCAGGAATACAACCGAGGCCTCGGCGAACGCCGCGCCCAAGCGGTTCGCCAAGCTTTGATCGATGCAGGCATCAGCGCCGACCGGATTCAGACCGTGAGCTTCGGCAGTGAAATGCCAGCCGATCCCGCCAGCAACGAGCAGGCATGGGCATTGAACCGCCGCGCAGAATTCGGCGTCGTTAAATAAAGCAGCAACAAAAATTTCCCCCACGCAAAAGACCGGCCTGATTCTCGGGCCGGTTTTTTCTTTTGTGCCGACTACACCTCGGGAGGAGCCGCTTCGTCTGGAGGAAAAGCGACCCTCGCGTAGATGTCCTTGATCGAAATCGAACATCCGACCGATGGGAACTCGACGATGTCATCTTCCTTGAAAGCGACGCGGTAACCCCATTCCGAGCCATTTCCACGCAGGAACTGCTCCACGCGATATTGATCCTGCGAAATGAGCACATATTCCTTGAGGGAATCCACCTCACGGTAGAGATCAAATTTTTTGCCACGGTCGTAGCGCTCCGTCCCCGGAGACAGCACCTCGATGATGAGCGTTGGGTTCAGCAAAACATCAGCCTGCTCGTCCTCCACATCGACAGGACCGCAAACGATTGTCAGGTCGGGATAAGTATAGAGGCCGTTGGCACTGACTTTGACGCGGAGATCGGAGGAAAAAGGTTCACAGAATCGTCCTTTAAGAGCGTTGCCAAATTGAATCGTGAGATTCACCGTGATGCGGGAATGCTCTTTTGAAGTCCCCGCCATAGCGAACATCTCGCCATCAAAGAACTCGCTTTTGAAATCCGCAGCGCGTTCGATCACGAGATATTCCTGCGGTGTCAGCTTTTTTTTAGGGAGCGCGCTCATTGCTGTGAAAGTAAGCCTCCGCCCGATTGGAATGCAAGCCGTGGCGCGGTTGCAAAGCCGCTCAGTTCAATCCAGGATCATCAGGCGCCTCTGAGAGAAGGTGCAGGAGGGGGCCGGAATTCCGCATGATACCCTGCCACGCAGGGAAGGGATCAATCATTTCAATCAGCTCGCGCGTGGGCGGAATGACGAGCCAGGTGTTGCCCTCGATCTCCTGCTCAAGCTGACCGGGAGACCAACCGGCGTATCCTTCGAAAATTCGAAGGCCCTTCTCCCAGCCTTGACGCGACTCGGCATCGGCCACATCTGTGAAGGCCCGAAACGCCACGAGTGTGGGGTTTTCCCGCCATTGAAGGCTCGTGAGGAGGCTCTCATCTGCGCCGACGGGGCCGCCGAAAAAGACGGGCACACCGGCATCCGGCAGAGGTTGAAGCGGCCGGTTCAGAACAAATCCCGTCGCTCCCTGGTGCGGGCAATGTTGTGACAGAAAAACAATGGTGCGGCGGAAGTTCGGATCATGCAGACAGGGATGGGCCACGAGGAGCGAACCGGTGAGATTGTCGCCGAATTTCATGGAGCCATCACCTCTATCAATCAGGCCATGCGAGCCAGCGTTTCCGTGAGGTAGGGCAGGAGCTGCTTCTTGCGGGACACGATGCCGTCCAAGCGCCAGGCGTGGAGACCGTCCTCAGGAAAATCGATGAGGCGGGTGAAACTCTCGGAGCCCCTGATAAGCAGGACCGAGTTCTGGGTGTTCACATCGGTAATCAAAAGGGTTGAGAAGAAGTAACCATGCGACACGCGGTATTTCTCAAGCTCGTCCAGAAGTGCGGAGCGCTGCTTCTCGAATTGCGCGAAGCTGATTTCCTCGATCTGGGAGACGCTGAAGAGCACGCCCCGCTCGTCATATTCCTTGCAGTCGGCGGTGATGACCTCCTTGGTGGAAAGGGTGAGAAGCGGCGAGCCGACACTGAAAATCTCGTTGGCGAGATCGCTCGGCTTCACGCCGCAGATTTTGGAGAGTTCCTGCATGATTTCGCGGTCCACAGCAGTCGTAGTGGGCGAGGTAAGATTCAGGGTGTCGGAAATCATTCCGCACATGAGCAATCCCGCCACCGGCTTGGGGATGGGAATGCGGGCCATGCGGAAACAATCCGCCACAATCGTGCTGGTGGAGCCCACCGGGCGGTTCATGAAAAGGATCGGTTGCTGAGTGGGAGCCACGCCGATGCGGTGGTGGTCGAGGATTTCGACGATGGGCAACTCCTCGGCACCCGCAACCGCCTGCGTGAGTTCATTGTGATCCACAAGAATCAGCTGCCGTGGCACCGGCCTGAGCAGATCGCTCTTGGAAATGATTCCCTGCATACGCCCCTGCGGCCCGAGCACGGGGAAGGCGAATTGCGATGTCATCGCCAGGTCGTTGCGCGTCTGCCGCAATGTGGCATCGGCCGGGAGGCACGTGAAATCGGGCGAGAGCATTTGTCCCGCCGTCACAGCCGCACGCGCCAGAAGCGTCGTGGTGGCGGTGTCATGCGGCGATGAGAGCAGGGTCGTTCCGTGCTCCTGAGCCAGCGCGAGAATCTTATCTGGCGGGGAAAAGTTGTTCGTGATGATGATGGCTGGAACGCCGGCAAGGATGGAGAGTTCCTGGATATTCCAACGATCGCCGACAATCAGAACAGTGGAGGGAATATCAAGCTGCTCGAGTCGCTTTTTGAAGGAGTCGGTGAGCATCGCCGCCACGACGAGCGTTCGTGGACGGATGACGGCATCCTCCCTGCCAGTAATGAGCATTCCGCGGATGGCCTCACGGATGTGTGCGATCGAGGCTTCGACAATGCGGCTGGAGGATAGGTTTTCAATGGGCGGGAAAAGATATTTCCCCAACTTGAATGCAGAGAGCAGTCCGATGCAGTTGCGGGCGTCATCGACAACAGGCAGTCCGCGGAACTTGTCCTCACCGAAACGCGTCATGGCCTGATAAACAGGGGCATCACGGTGAATGCTGACGACATTCCGCTGCATGACGTCCTCGATACGGGGATAGACATCGGCAAAGAAAATAGGAGCCTCAAGACCGAATTTGTTAAGAGCAAAATCGATCCGCTGGTTGGTGTTTCCACACCGCGCTGCTACGGCGCCCTCCATGCCGGTTGCGCGCTTGAACTCCGCATAACCGATGGCAGAGCAGATCGAGTCCATATCCGGGTTGCGGTGGCCGATGACGAGAGTTTTCATATTTTAAATCAGTTACTGACTCCCGACTGACAAGGACGCGTAAGCTGGCTGTCCGCATCGTAGTTGAGGTAAGGCTGGAGCCACTTCTCGGCTTCTTCGACCGACATGCCTTTCCGCTGCGCGTAGCTTTCAATCTGATCGCGCTCGATTTTGCCAACGGCGAAGTATTTTGACTCGGGATGTCCAAAATAGAGTCCGCTCACGCTGCTCGCCGGGAACATGGCAAGGCTCTCTGTGAGAGTAATGCCGGTATTACGCTCCGCATCGAGGAGCTTCCAGATCGCCCGCTTTTCGGTGTGGTCGGGCTGCGCGGGATAGCCGGGTGCGGGGCGGATGCCACGGTATTTTTCGCGAATGATTTCCTCGGGCGTCAGGTTTTCAGTCTTTCCGAAGCCCCATGTGTCACGCGCGAACTTGTGCATGTATTCCGCAAACGCCTCGGCGAAACGGTCGGCGATCGCCTCTGTCATAATGACATTGTAGTCGTCGTGCACAGCTTTGAATTTTTTCACTAACTCGAGCATGTTGTGACCGGAAGTGACGGCAAAAGCGCCGACATAATCCTTGGCCGGCGCGGGTGCGACAAAGTCAGCGATGGAGAAGTTGAACTGCCCCTCAGGCTTTTTCATTTGCTGGCGCAATCCGTGGAAGCGCACGGCTTCTTTGGTGCGCGACTCGTCGGTGTAAACAACGATATCCTCGCCCTCGCGGTTCGCCGGGAAAAGTCCGCACACTCCGCTAAGTTGCAGGCTCTCGTCGGCGACGATCTCGGCGAGCAACGCTTGGGCGTCGTCGAAAAGTTTCTTCGCCTCGACCCCGCATTTCGGGTCGTCAAAAATACCAGGATACCGGCCGTGCAGTTCCCATGTGTGAAAGAACGGCGACCAGTCGATGAAGGGAATCAGGTCGCGGAGGCTGACGGCTCTTCGTTGAGGAGCCAAGAGTCTTGAACGGCTTCCCGTTTCATCAACATCTCCACCACTTTCGGTGATGATTCGCGGCACAATTTGCGCCAGTTGTCGTTCCTCCAAGTGCAGAAATTGATCCACTCCTGCGGATCCTGGAGTTCGTCCGGAATCGGCGTGCGATTGAGCCGGATGCTCTCCTGATACATTTGTTCGTGCAGCTCCGCGTAGCGTTGCAGCTTTTGCGGCGACAAGTGTTGCAATGTCTCGGGGTAGGTGGTCGGCATCATTTTTGGCTTTACGGATGAGGTTAGCATAAGCGTGGCGGTGCGCCACTTGGAAATCGTTGTAAAACTCCTTCCAATTGCCATTGGTCGCTTTGGCGAGTTGTTTGGTAAGTTGGTTGAGTGTGCTTGTATGAGAGGGCTTGGCTTTCATAGCGGCCCCAATGACGACCACGCCTGAGACCTTGAGTCCAGCCGCTTCCAAGGCTTCCTGCATGACATTGAGCGTTTCGCCGCTGGTGAGGATGTCGTCGACGAGAATCAAACGGCGTTCCGCCAACTTGGCTTTGGCGGATTCGGGAACCTGGATGACCGTAGGGCTACCGATCTTGCCCAGATAGCCGATCCGGTTTTTGGCTTCCTCTTTGGAAAAAACGCGGAGCGACTCGTCGAGGTCGCCTGAAAAATGTTGAAGGAGCCAGTCCGCAAAAATCGATGGCAGTTTGTTTTTACCCGAGGTTGATGGCGCCACAACAAGGACCGGGCGTTCGCCTTCAAAAGCGGCAGCATAATTGAAAGGATGGCAATATCTGATAAGAAATTCGCGAACGAGTTCGTTGTCGAAAGAGGCCGCCTTAAGGGCGCGTTTTTCCTCAACCATCTTGGGCGTGTCGTCGGTGCTGAACCAAGTCGGAGGGCAGTCGAGTGAGAAAATTTGTTTGAGTTCAGATTCGGAGGTGACTTCCAGACCACCAATCCGACGAGGAAAACCGGAGCAGGGCTTTGCGGATTCAAAAACAACCACACCTGTTTGCTCCGGAACAGCGATGTTGTCATGCGGGAGCTGCGGTGCGTTGGCGATGGCCTCTTGGAGCGCGAGCATTGGCTTCCCGGCTTGGCGTCCGGCATGTTCGACGCGGAGTTTTTCGTAGTCGGATTCCAGGTTCGTGAGGAATGCGGGTTTTTGATCAGGACTGAGAAGCGAGCTGGCGACATTCACGGCGCGTGAGGCGTCGAGGACATGGACTACCCCGCCGGAGTAATACTGGGAAATTTTGACGGCCGTGTGCGCCCTGCTGGTGGTGGCACCGCCGATCATGAGCGGAATGGGGAAACCCTGACGCTGCATTTCCTTCGCAACATGGATCATCTCGTCGAGGGATGGCGTGATGAGACCGGAGAGGCCGATGATGTCACAATTTTTTTCCTGCGCGGTGGCGAGGATTTTTTCGCAGGGAACCATGACTCCCATGTCGATGACTTCGTAATTATTACAGGCTAGGACAACGCCAACGATGTTTTTGCCGATATCGTGGACATCGCCTTTCACTGTGGCCATGAGAATGCGGCCCTGCGTGCGGGCATTCGGATTCGCGGCGCGCTCGGCTTCCATGAGCGGGGTGAGCCAGGCGACGGATTTTTTCATCACACGAGCGCTTTTCACCACCTGCGGCAGGAACATTTTCCCTTCGCCGAAGAGGTCGCCGACGATTTTCATGCCGTCCATGAGCGGGCCTTCGATGACTGACAGTGGCTTGCCGTATTTGTTCAGTGCCTCCTCAGTGTCGGCGTCGATGTGATCCACGATGCCCTTGATGAGCGCATGCTGCAGGCGCTTCTCCACAGGGAGTTCGCGCCAGGCGGTGTCTTGCACGGGAGCGGAGCCAGTGCCACCGGTTTTTGAGGCTTTGAAATTCTCAGCAAACGTGACGAGTCGTTCGGTGGAATCCGGACGGCGGTTCAGCAAAACATCCTCGATGAGTTCGAGAAGATCCTTAGGGATGTCCTCATAGATGCCAAGTTGGCCGGCATTCACGATACCCATGTCGAGCCCGGCTTTGATCGCGTGATAGAGGAACGCGGCATGCATGGCCTCGCGCACAGGATTGTTGCCCCGGAAGGAAAACGAGATGTTGCTGATGCCGCCGCTCACACGGGCGTAGGGGAGGTTTTCCTTGATCCATCGAGTGGCATTGATGAATGCGTTCGCGTAGTCGTTGTGCTCTTCGATGCCGGTGGCAACGGTGAGGATGTTCGGATCAAAAATGATGTCCTCCGGCGGGAATCCCACTTCATCGACAAGCATGCGATAGGCGCGTTCGCAGATTTGGATTTTGCGCTCGAAGCTATCGGCTTGTCCCTTTTCGTCGAAGGCCATGACGATCGTCGAGGCTCCGTAGGCGCGAATAAGGCTGGCCTGTTCCTTGAATTTTTCAGGACCTTCTTTGAGGCTGATCGAGTTGACGACGCACTTGCCTTGGACGCAGCGCAAACCGGCCTCAAGGACTTCCCATTTCGAGGAATCGATCATCACCGGCACACGGGAAATGTCCGGCTCGCTGGCCACGAGGTTGACGAACTTCGTCATGGCTGCGGCGCCGTCGAGCATGCCTTCGTCCATGTTCACATCGATGATCTGCGCCCCGGCCTCGACTTGCTGACGCGCCACGGCGAGGGCTTCGTCGTAGTTTCCAGCGAGGATGAGTTTTGCAAATTTTGGCGAGCCCGTCACATTCGTGCGCTCGCCGATATTGATGAAGGGAATCTCTGGACGCGCGGTGAATGGCTCCAGGCCGCTCAATCTTAGAGTCGTCGTGCGGGTTGGAATCCGGCGCGGAGGCAATCCGCGAACCACATCGGCGATGGCTTTGATATGGCCGGGCGTGGTGCCGCAGCATCCGCCGATAATATTCAGCCAACCCTGCTCTGCCCATTCAAGGAGTTGTGGTGCGAGGCTCTCCGGAGTCTCCGGAAAGCCTGTGGGCGATAGCGGATCAGGTAGACCGGCATTCGGATATGTGCTGACGAAGAACGGCGAGATGTTGGAAAGCTCCTCGATGTAAGGCCGCATTTCTTTCGGCCCCAGAGCGCAATTGAGGCCGATGGACAGAAGCGGGAAGTGTGAAAGCGAATTGAGAAAAGCCTCCACCGTCTGACCGGTGAGCGTTCTTCCGCTCAGGTCGGTGATTGTGCCCGATGCCATGACCGGCATGCGCGGGTGTTTTTCAAAAAATCGGGCTATTGCAAAAAGTGCAGCCTTCGCGTTCAGCGTGTCGAAAATCGTTTCAACAAGCAGAATGTCGACTCCGCCTGCGACGAGGTTTTCAATCTGCTCGGTGTAGGCGGCAGCAACCTCCTCGAAGGTCACCTCACGCTTTCCGGGATCATTGACATCCCGCGAAATCGACAGCGTGCGATTGAGCGGCCCGATCGCCCCGGCAACGAATACGCGCCTGTCTGTGATGGCATCCGCCGCCTCGCGCGCGACCTTGGCCGCAGCCAAGTTCAACTCGGGAACAAGATGCTCCAGTCCGTAGTCGGCCTGGGAAATCGTCGTCGAATTGAATGTGTTCGTCTCAATGATATCCGCACCGGCGGCGATGTATTTACCGTGAATCTCCCGAATGACATCCGGCTTCGTGAGCACAAGCAGGTCGTTGTTGCCCTTTAGATCCTGACCCTTCCAATCCGCAAACCGTTCTCCGCGGTAATCGGCTTCCTGCAATTTGTATTGCTGGATCATGGTGCCCATCGCGCCGTCCAAAATGAGGATGCGTTGAGCGAGAAGGTCGCGAAGGGCTTTTTCGGTGGATGAAATCATGCGTGATGAGAATCAGGTAGTTTACGGAAAGCGAAGACGACGCAAACGAAAAAACGATCTAACACGCGGCAGCCAGCACCTTGAAATGAGGTGGGCTCCGCAGGTCGAAAGCTCTCCAAAAAACAAAATGGGAGAAGCCTTGCGACTTCTCCCATCTTGGTTGTTAAGACCTGTCCTGGGACAGGAATGTTATTTTTTCTTGGCCACTGCTTTTTTGGCAGCGGGCTTTTTAGCTGGGGCCTTTGCGGCTGGGGCCTTTGCGGCTGGAGCTTTCTTAGCAGGTGCTTTTTTGGCAGGCGCTTTTTTGGCGACTGGCTTTTTGGCAACGGCTTTCTTGGCAACGGCTTTCTTGGCGGCTGGCTTGGCAGCGGCTGCTTTTTTAGCAACTGGCTTCTTAGCAACTGGCTTTTTTGCAGCGGGTTTCTTAGCGGCAGGTTTCTTTGCTACTGGCATTTAATATCCCCCCTTTCTCTCCGCATATGCGGGAAATTTTTTGTGAACATCATGTGAATAACTCACTGCTGCTGTGAATAAGTTTCACGCACTTCGACGTCAACACCTTTTTTCAAATAATATGGTTTTTTATGAAAATTTCTTCTGCAGGAATTTCCGGATCATTGCGCACAGAGGATTTTTTCAGCTTCCTCAAGAATGCCAACTGTCTCCCAGAGGCGGCCGATTCCCTCATATCCGCACGCCAACAAGCCCTCTTCCGGGCCGATAAAACGGGCTCCTCGTGATTTCAGACGGGCGACATTTTCCTGAGTCGCCGCATGCATCCACATCTTGCCATTCATCGCAGGTGCGATGAGGAGCGGGGCTTGAGATGCCAGAGCGATAGATGTGAGCGCATCATCCGCGATACCGCATGCGAGTTTGGCTATCGTGTTCGCAGTGGCTGGAGCGATCAAAAGAAGATCCGCCGAGTCGGCCAAGGCAATGTGGCCAGGATGCCAGGATTCCTTTTCATCGAAAATTCCTGTAGTGACGGGATTGCGCGACAGTGTCTGGAAAGTGAGCGGAGCGACAAACTCCGTGGCATGTTTTGTCATCACCACATTGACATTCCGCCCAGCCTGCGTGAGGCGGCTTGCCAACTCGGCAGCCTCGCTTTCGGTGCCGCGCTTGCGGAGGCGCCGCGCCAATTCATCAAGGCCCGGCGGCATGATGAAAACATCCGCAAGCGCGCTTTGGATGAAGGGATCGTTGCAAGCGCGAATGCTCGCCGCGCCAATCGTGTCGACATCGAGCAAGACATCCACTCCAGCAGTGAGGTGCTTCAGCACGGTGGATTTCAGCGTGCCGTAAAAACGGCCGTGAACCTCCGCGTGTTCGAGAAAATCCCCCGCCTCAATGTGGCGTTGGAATTCCTCCTGGCTCAAAAAAAAGTAATCCTCGCCGTGAACCTCGCCAGGTCTTGGCGCGCGGGTGGTGCAGGAAACGGAGTAAACGAAATCCTGCTTGTGGCGAAGCGAGCTGATGAGCGTTGTCTTGCCGGCTCCAGACGGGGCGGAGATGACAAAGAGGATGCCTTTGCGGTGGATGGTGAGGCTATTCAATGTTGGCGAGTTGTTCTCGAATGCGGTCGAGTTCCGATTTCGCCTCGATGACGAGACGGGAAATAGTGGTGTGTGCGGACTTGGAGCCGAGCGTGTTGAACTCGCGCCCGAGCTCCTGCGTGAGGAATTCCAGCGTTCGGCCAACCGGTCCCTTGGCATCAAGTTTTTCCCGAAACTGGGCGATATGGCTCGCGGCGCGCTCGAGTTCCTCTGTGATGTCGCAACGCTCCGCGAAGATGGCGACCTCGGCTGCGAGACGGGGATCATCCGCCGCGAGGCTCAATCCCGCACGCTCGATGCGCTTGTGCAGGCTTTCGCGATAAGAGGCCGTCACTTTGCCGGCAAGTGGTGTTGTTTTTTTGATGATGGCGGCCAAGCGGTCCGCGCTTTTGGACAGGACTTTCTGAAGGGCAGCTCCCTCGCTCGCGCGTGTGGCGACGAGACCCTTCAGCGCGTGATCCAGCGCGGACATGACGACTTCGCTGGCATCGTCGATCTGGGAATCCGCAGCCTGAATAACGCCGGGAGCGGCGATGACATCCGACAGAGTGATACCTCCCTCGAGTCCAAGTTTTTTCTGCAAACGACGGGCCTGGTTCACAAAATCCAAGGCACGCTCTTCATCAAAAAAACTTTGGCCCGCACCTTTGGAGCAAGCCAGCGAGAGATTCACCTGAACCCGCCCGCGGGAGATGCGTTCGAGAACCCGCTCGCGAACGGCCGGTTCAAGCCGTGAAGCGCTTCGATCTGCGTGGAGGACGACTTCCGCCGTCTTGCGGTTCACTGAATGGCACTCCACAACGGCCGCCCAGGTTTTCGTCCGGGCCTCGCCTCGGCCGTGTCCTGTCATGCTTGTCATAGTGCTTTTTTATCCGCGCCCGCCTGCCGCTGTCGAGGGTGCTCCGCAGTGCCGGATTGATTTTTTCAAGGATCGGAGCATGGTGGGAGCCTTATTATGTTTTTTGACGGACTGAAATTCTTATTCATCTGCATCGAGGTTCTCCTCATTTTCAACCTCCTCATTGTCGTCCACGAATTGGGGCACTTTTTAGCAGCGCGCTGGCGTGGTCTGGTTGTCGAGAAGTTTGCCATCTGGTTCGGAAAGCCGATTTGGAGCAAAACGATCGGCGGTGTGGAATACCGTCTGGGCTCGATTCCCGCAGGCGGCTTCGTGGCCATCCCCCAACTCGCGCCCATGGAGGCGCTCGAGGGGGAATCCGAAAACGCCCGCGAACAGCTTCCACCCGTCAAGCCGCTGGATAAAATAATCGTCGCCGCCGCTGGCCCGCTCTTCAGCTTCGGTCTTGCTTTTGCAATGGCCTGCATCGTGTGGATGGTCGGGAAACCACAGAGCGAATTCGACACCACGGTCGTTGGCTATGTGAAAGATGGCGGTCCCGCAGCCGTGGCCGGACTGCGGCCTGGAGACCAAATTATCGCGGTGGATGGCAAACCCGTGAAGCACTTCTTGAGTGGCACGGACAGCGTGAAATGGCGCATCGTGCGTAGCGAGGGGGAGACGATTCCTTTCACAGTCCTGCGCGAAGGGCAGGAAATTACGATCGATTCCAAATGGTCGAAACCCGAAACCTCCAGCTGGCGCAGACCCGCGCTGCGCGAGGTTCAGATCGGACCGCGCATCATGCCAGGCGTGGGCTTTGTCGTGAAAGGTAGCCTCGCCGACAAATCGGGATTCCAGTCCGGAGATCTGGTCACGGATATCAATGGCGTTCCTGTTTTCAATCTGAGCGAGATGGGTCCCGTCATTGATGCGAATCGTGGCAAGGATGTCGTTTTTGGGGTGGAGCGCGCCGGAGAGGATTTGAAGCTCAACATGAAGCTCCCCGAAGCCACTCCAGACGCCGCTCCGGTGAATTTCGGCATCGAGTGGGGACGCTCCGTTTTGGTGCATCCCTCGCCGATCGAGCAGGTGAAGGATGCCGCCACCAGCATCTTCCGGATGGTCGGCGCGCTGCTCTCACCGGCGTCGGATGTCAAAGCCGCTCACTTCAGCGGCCCGGTTGGCATCATGCGTCTCTACTACCAGATTTTTGAATCAGAAAACGGATGGCGAATTGCGCTGGCCTTCAGCGTTCTCATCAATGTGAACCTCGCCCTCATGAACCTGCTTCCATTTCCAGTTCTCGACGGTGGACACATCACTCTCGCGATTATCGAAGCCATCCGCCGGAAGCCAATCAGCGTCCGTGTTCTTGAAGTCGTCCAGACTGCCTGCGCCGTGCTTCTCATCGGTTTCATGCTGTATCTCACATTCTACGATGTGGGCGACATCGTGGCCTCGAAGGCTCCGGTCGCCGAGCAGACAAAGTAAAAATGTCGCTGGTGTTCCGAAGCTATCCAGGTCGTCGTCCCAGCCGGGAGGTCAAAACTGGCCGCACCGCCATCGGGGGTGAAAATCCCGTCCGCGTCCAGTCGATGTTGACGAGTGATACGATGGATACCGCTGCTTGCGTGAAGGAGACACTCGGCCTAGCGCAAGCCGGCTGCGAAATCGTTCGCATCACCGCGCCGACCGTGAAGGACGCCCTCAACCTCGAAGCCATCCGCGACATGCTCCGCACCGCAGGCTGCGATGTCCCGCTGGTCGCGGATATTCATTTCAAGCCCGAAGCCGCCTTGGAGGCTGCCAAGTGGGTGGACAAGGTTCGTATCAATCCCGGCAATTTCGCCGACTCGAAAAAATTCAATGTCCGCGAATACACGGACACCGAATACGCTGCCGAAATCTCACGCATCCGCGAGCGTTTCGCCCCGCTGGTTGCGCTCTGCAAGGCTCGCGGCATCTCGATGCGAATCGGCACGAACCACGGCAGCCTGAGCGACCGCATCATGAACCGCTTCGGCGACACGCCGCTCGGCATGGTCGAAAGCGCGCTCGAGTTCGCACGCATCGCCCGCGAACTCGACTACCACGATTTTGTTTTCTCGATGAAGGCGTCGAATCCCAAGGTCATGATTCAAGCCTACCGCCTGCTTGTGGCCCGCCTCGACGAACTCGAGCGCACCGAAGGCGGCGGCTGGAACTACCCGATCCACCTCGGCGTGACCGAGGCGGGTGATGGCGAGGACGGCCGCATCAAAAGCGCCATTGGCATCGGCAGCCTTCTCGCCGACGGCATCGGTGACACGATTCGCGTTTCGCTCACGGAGGATTCCGAGCACGAAATTCCTGTGGCGCAGGCATTGGAAAAAATCGCCGCTGCTCGCAAACCCATGCCGACACTTCAGGCCTGGCCGTTCGATCCTTTTTCCTACG
This sequence comes from Verrucomicrobiota bacterium, assembly GCA_026398285.1. Classification (GTDB taxonomy): domain Bacteria; phylum Verrucomicrobiota; class Verrucomicrobiia; order Chthoniobacterales; family Terrimicrobiaceae; genus UBA967. Next base: position 8,156 of record JAPLTI010000184.1, on the reverse strand, counting down.
CCCGCCGGGCAAGCTCAGTATTGCAAGTCGGGGAATATCAAATCGGCGGCTCGGAACTTGTGCGCGTCGCAGTCGCACAGGCCGCCTACGACAAGGTCGCCCACAAAATCGCAGGACTCGGTGATTACAAACCCGAGTTGATTATCGAGCATTGCGGACTCGTTGAAATCGACCCGCGCGATGCGACTGCTGTCGCTCGTGTCAACGCATCCCCCGTGCCTCTTTTTGTAACGATCCCGGACTCGTGCGATTTGCCGGTCATCGGCGCTTACAGGCTTCTGGCCTCACTCATTGACGCCAGGCATCCGATTCTGCTCAAGGACACCTTCACACCCGCCTCCTCCACCGATTTCGTCCACAACCTCCTGAATGCCGCCACCAACATCGGCTCCCTGCTCTGCGACGGCATCGGCGATGCAGTCCTTGTGCAAGGCGAAGAGGCTCCCGGTCAATCGCTCCGCATCGCCTACAATATCCTCCAGGCCGCAGGTGTCCGCATTTTCAAAACCGACTATGTCGCCTGCCCAAGCTGCGGTCGCACCCTGTTCAACCTCCAGGAAACTACAGCCCGCATCAAAGCCGCCACCAGCCATCTCAAAGGCGTGAAAATCGCCATCATGGGCTGCATCGTGAACGGCCCCGGCGAAATGGCAGATGCCGACTTCGGCTATGTCGGCGGCGCCCCCTGCAAGGTGAACCTCTATGTCGGCAAGACACCCGTGAAATTCAACATCCCCCAAGCCGAAGCCGTAGACCGCCTCGTCGACCTCATCCGCGAACACGGCCGCTGGGTCGAACCGGTGGGAAATTAGCCGATCGAGGCCCAAGCAAGGCGGCGGGCTTCGGTGTCGGTGGAGAGAAGTTGCTCCAGAGAGGGGTGTTCAACATGGGGGCACTTCTCTAATATCTCAGCCACCAATTTCCAGATTCCAGTGAAGGCGATTCGGCCGCACAGAAAAGCTTCCACAGCGACTTCGTTTGCGGCATTCAGGACGGCGGGACGCGTTCCGCCGAGTGTGCCGGCTTCGGTGGCGAGATTCAGCGCGGGGAAGTCCTGCCTCCGGGGCGCTTCAAAATCCAGGCTTCCGAGGGAGGCGAAATCGAGCGGACGGAGGGAGTTTTCGACTCTTTCGGGGTAGGTCACGGCGTATTGGATCGGCAGGCACATGTCGGAATGGCTGAGCTGCGCGAGGATCGAGCGGTCTACGAATTCGACCATCGAATGCACGATGCTTTGCGGGTGGATGACTACTTCGACGCGATCCATACCGATGTCAAAAAGCCAGCGCGCTTCGATCATTTCAAGCGCCTTGTTGAACAAGGTGGCGGAGTCCAGCGTGATCTTGCGGCCCATGCTCCATGTGGGGTGGCGTAGGGCCATTTCGGGCGTGACCTTTGGCAACTCGGCCGCCGGTGTTTTGCGGAATGGTCCACCCGAGCAGGTGAGAATGAGACGCCTCACGCTCTTTGCATCGCGGCCCTCAAGGCATTGAAAAATCGCGCTGTGCTCGCTATCCACCGGTAACACGCGCACACCCTTCCTGCGGGCCGCCTCCATGACGATCTCGCCGGCCATGACCAGGATTTCCTTGCTCGCGACAGCGATGTCCTTTCCCGCTTCGATAGCCGCCAGCGCAGGGCGGAGGCCAGCGGTTCCAACAATCGACACGAGCACCAGATCGGCCTCGGGTATGGTTGCCAGTTCCACGAGGCGGTCGATGCCATCGGGCCCGGTTGAGAGAGCCGTCCTTGCATCGGGAAAATCGCGGGCGGCAGCAGCAAGCCCTTCCGCATTGGAATGCGCGGACATCCCGACGACACGCATCCGGTCGGGAATATCACGAGCCACCTTGAGAGCGCTCTGACCGATGGAGCCGGTGACTCCAAGAATGACGACATTTCGCATGGGTTTTGAGATTGTCCGACCTGCCGTGATTTCGCAACGCGGGAGAAGTGGGCTACACGGGCCACTCGGCGGCGAGGATATCACGCCCGCGCTCGCGGGCCTTGTCCAGATGAGTGAAAGCGATGGTTGTTTGCTCCTTGTCGCCCGCATTTCGCCCGCGCGCCACTCCCCAACCCGCGCCGAGCATGGCCACGCGCGATGCTGTGGAGCAGGTGTAGGTGAAAAGCTCGACATCCCGCGAACCGCAAATGGCGAGCATGGCGCGGAAGGCGTCCTCCGTCCACGCAGGGGCGCAGGTTTTTCCGGAAAACATGTCGTAAAACACGAGATCAGGCGGCTTGGCTTGGGCTAAAAGATCCAGAAAGTCTCCTTCGTGAAGTTGCCAGGAGAGGCGCTCATGCTGCTTCGAAACCCAAGTGGCATTCTTCAAAATAGCCGGAGGTCCGGCATGGCGAAGGTAAGGAAAGCGATCGTTGTTTTTTAGGGCCAGGCGCAGCGAATCCAGATCGTTCTCGAAACTCACGATGTGCATCGGTCGCACCGGCCTCTGACTGGCCAGCGCCTCGTAGCACTGGATGGCAGCCATGGCATTCGCCGCCGCTCCCAGGCCGACATCCCAGATCACCAGCGGCTCACTCGTTTCCTCACGCAGGCGGGAGGCGAGGCGCGATTGCTCGATATACAGGCTGCGCGCCTCATCCATCGGCGGCGTGCGCGAGTGCATGATCTCGCCCGAACTCACATGGAGAATGCTCGAGAAGCCTTCGATAGCCGTGTGGATTTTGTATTCCCCCAGCGTGATGGAGCGGGGCGGGTTCCGCCGCATCGGCGTGACAGGGTTGTCCAAGTCATCCTCGGCGAGAATGGCGCGCTTTTCCTTGTAGAGGGCCAGAAATCTGTCCTCGAGAATACTCTGCCGCATCTCAGCCATGAGCTGGTGGTAGAAGAAAATGTTGTGCTGGCCGATCAGTTGCCAGCCCAGCGTCTCTTTGCATTTGGTGAGGTGATGCAGATAGGCGCGGGAAAACTTGGCACAGGTCGGGCAGCCGCAGTCGGGATCCAGCGGGTCGTTTGAGGTTTTGTAAATGCCCCGTCGCAGTTGGAGGAACCCGCGCGAAGTGAAGGCCCCGCCGCGTTGCGCGACTTGGGTGGGAATGATGCAATCGAACATGTCCACGCCGCGGTGGACGGCTTCGAGGATGTCCAGCGGCGTTCCCACGCCCATGAGGTAGCGTGGCTTGTCATCCGGCAGGAGGGCTGCAGTGAATTCACATGTATCCTCGCGCTCGCTCTTCCCCTCGCCCACGGCGAGGCCTCCAATGGCGAATCCCTCGAAGGGCATCGCGCACAGCGCCTCGGCGCTTACCTGGCGCAGGGACTGGTTCAACGCTCCCTGCACAATGCCGAACATCGCCTGCCGGGAGTCGCCCCGTGCCGCAAGGCTCCGGGCCGCCCAGCGGTGCGTGAGTTCCATCGCCTGCCGCGCTGTGGCCTCATCCACCGTGGAAGGCACGCACTGGTCGAGCACCATCATGATGTCGCTGCCGATCGCCTTCTGCGTCTCGATGCTCAGCTCGGGGCTGAGAACAATCGTGCGGCCATCGAGGTAGCTCTGAAAAACCGCTCCGGCCTCACTCATTGAGCGCGAATGCGGCAGGGAGAAAATCTGAAATCCACCGGAATCGGTGAGCACCGACCGCTCCCAGTTCATGAACCGGTGAATGCCTCCGACACGGCGGAAGACCTCTGCTCCGGGACGCAGCAGCAAGTGGTAGGTATTCGCCAGCAGGATCTGCGAGCCGGAGTCGTGCAGAAAATCCTGCGTCTGCGCTTTGACCGTCGCATGCGTGCCCACCGGCATGAAGAGGGGTGTGCGAACCTCGTTGTGCAAGGTGCGGAAGGTCGCCGCACGCGCGCGTGTGCCGCTGGCGAGTGCGTCGAGTTGAAAGTGAAGAGATGTTTCCAATGTCCGGAATCGAGTGCGCGGATCGGATGCGAAAACCGCCTCGACATAAAGTTTTTTCCGTTCGCCGCAGGGAACGCTCGGGCTTTGACCCCATGGCAGGGCACATCGCCCACCGTGAAGTTCAAGCGTCAGGAAAATCAAAATTATGAACGCAAAACCTAAAACACTCTCATCCTTGTCGATGGTCATTCCCTGTGGATGCCTCGTCGCCTTGGTCGTCACCGCAGTGGTTTTGCTCGCACCTCCCCCAATGCAGAGCCAAACACTGCCAGCAACACCCAACATCCTTGTTGTCTATGACAATGACGGCCAGTGGGGTTGGCTCGGGGAAATCTACTCGCTCAAGCTGCAAAATCTGCTCGGGCACTTTGATGCCAAGGTGACTCGCACGCCACTGGCGAAATACAAATCTGGTGATATCGCTGCCAATGACGCGGCATTTTATGTCGCCTCCGTGTGGGACGAATCGCCACTGCCTGCGGCATTCCAGACCGATCTGGAGAACACCGTGAAGCCCTTCGTGTGGATGGGTGTGAACCTGTGGCGTTATGCGTGGGACCTTTCGAACTACGCACCGCGCACACAATTCAGCGACCGCTACGGATTTCAGCTTGAGTCCTACTCCGGCGAGAAACATCCCACGGTCGTTTATAAAAACACGAATCTGGAAAAGGATCCGTTCGATGCCGGCTTAAGCCGCATTCGCATCACCGAGCCGTCGAAAGCCATCGTCCATGCGGTGTGTTTGGATCAGGGCGGAACCGAGTGGCCCTACATCGTGCAAAGCGGGAAATTCTGGTTCGTCGCCGACATGCCGATGATTTCAACGACATTCGAAAACCGCTCGCTCGCCTTTGCAGATCTTCTGCACGACATGCTTGGGATTTATCATGAGGAAAACCACCGCGCCTTCTTCCGAATCGAAGATGTGGCAGCCGTTTCAGATGTTCCGACTCTCAAATCGCTGGGCAATGCGCTGGCGGACTTGAATGTGCCATTCACGATCAGCCTCATCCCCGAGTATCGCGACTGGTCGGGCATCTACAATGAAGGCGTGAGTGAAAATGTCCGCATCACCAAAAACTCGCAGGTATCCGCAGAGATGCGGCGCTGGGTCAGCGAGGGCGGGCAGGTTCTCCAGCACGGCACCACGCACCAGATCGATGGAATCATGAATCCCTACACCGGTGTGAGCGGCGATGATTATGAATTCTACCGCGTCACCGCAGATGAGCAGGGGTTTCTCACTCTGGTCGGCGCTATCCCTGGGGACTCGGCAAGCTGGGCCCGCAACCGAGTGAACCGTGGTTTGAACATCTTGAAGAACGCTGGATTCAACCCCGTCGGCTGGCTCACGCCGCACTATTTGGCATCGCCGGTAGACTACAAGGTCTTCGCAAGCATTCACCCGTTTGCCTGTGACCGTGGTATTTTCTTCTTCAACGACGCAGCTGGGAAGACTCAGGCAACAGAGTTGAATTCGCCCTACATCTACCGCGACACCTATGGTCTCAAGCGCATGCCGGAGACGATCGGCTACATCGATCCCTTTGGCTGGTATGAACTGCAGGCACCGACGACATCGGAGGATTTGCTGAAACGCGCCAAGGCTCTGAAAGTTGTCCGCGATGGTTGGGCGGGATTCTACTTCCACTGGTATTTGGACCCTCAGGAACTTCGCAAAACGGTGATCGGTCTTCAGTCGCTAGGCTTCACCTTCACTCCGCTCAGCGGCGACTTGAAGTAACCAAATTATCAACTGTCATGTGTGGAATTGTTGGAACGATTGGAAAAACAGACACCCTGCCCTTCCTTCTGGAGGGGCTGGGTCGTTTGGAATATCGGGGCTACGACTCGGCCGGTGTGGCTGTGTTGAGCGGAAATGAAATCAAAACGCGCAAGGCGGTGGGAGGTGTCTCACAGCTTGTGGACGAGGTGGCTAGGAATCCCGTGCAAGGGAATCCTGGCATCAGCCACACTCGCTGGGCCACGCACGGAAGTGTGACCACCGAGAACGCCCATCCGCATCTGGACGCCTCCGGCAAGTTGGCTCTCGTGCACAACGGCGTTGTGGAAAACCACAAGCATCTTCGGGACGAACTGATCGGCAGGGGCCATGTCTTCCGCTCGCAGACGGATACCGAGGTGCTTGCCCACCTGATAGGCGAGGCATTTGATCAAAATGCAGACCGAAACCGTTCAGCGCTACTTCATGCGATGCAGGAAGCCCTGCGCCATGTGCGAGGCACTTATGCCATTGCCGTCATCCATGCGGATCTCGGACGATTCCTAGCCGCCGCACGCAGCGGGAGTCCACTGGTGCTGGGCATCGGAAAGGATGCCCAATTCATTGCCAGCGATGCCGCAGCCTTGGATGGCTGGGTGCAGGATATCATCTACCTGAAGGATCAGGACATCGCCGCGCTTGATGGCGAGTCCTTCCATCTGGCCACCGTATCTGGCGGCACGGCCGCGGCGCCGAAGCTGCGAAAAATCGAGGTGGAGGCCCGCGCCACAGGGAAAGGGCTTTTTCCACACCACATGCTCAAGGAAATCCATGAGCAACCTGAGACTCTGCGCGAAGCCATGAAGGGACGATTGATTCCCGAGGAATCCACTGCCCGTTTCACAGGCCTTCATCGCACGAACGAACAACTCCGCGAGCTGAAGCGTATCATCCTCACTGGCTGCGGAACGACATTCCATGCCGCTCTAGCCGGTGAATACATGATCGAGAGTCTGGCGCGGATTCCGGTCGAGTGCGATTACGCGAGCGAGTTCCGCTACCGCAACGCACCGCTGGATCCGGAAACCGCCGTTTTTGCTATGAGCCAGAGCGGAGAGACAGCCGACACGCTCGCCGCCTTGCGCGAGAGCAAGCGGAAAGGCGCTCTGACGCTGGGTATTTGCAACAATGTCTTCAGCACGATCAGCCGCGAGAGTGATGGCGGCATTGGCCTCCGTGCGGGGGTTGAAATCGGGGTGGCAGCGACCAAGACATTTACCTCCGAACTCGCGATTCTCGCCATGCTTGGACTCATGCTCGGCCGCATCCGGGACCTTTCCCAGGCCGATGCGGCGGAAATTATCGAAAGCCTTGAGCAGCTCCCAGATCTCGTTGCGCGCACACTCGAACGAGATTCTGCCATCGCGGCCATCGCTACGAAATACGCCAAGACCCGGAATTTTCTCTTCATGGGCCGGCAGGCAAACTTCCCGATCGCTCTGGAAGGAGCACTCAAGATGAAGGAAATCACCTATATCGCTTCATCCGGACATCCGAGCGCCGAGCTGAAGCATGGCATCATCGCGCTCATCAATGACGAAACACCCACTATCGTCCTGGCTCCACAAGATGATGTCTTTGAAAAAAACGTAAGTAACATCGAGGAAATCAAAGCGCGCCGTGGTCCGGTGATTGCCATCGGCACGGAAGGCGACAATACACTCGCATCCCTTTGCGATGAGGCAATTCTCCTGCCAGCGGCACCGGGGTTTCTGAGCCCGTTTCTCAACACCATTGCCCTTCAGCTTCTCGCCTATCACACAGCAGTGGCTCTCGGATGCAATGTGGACAAGCCGCTAAACCTCGCCAAGAGCGTGACGGTCGAGTAGGTGCGCCGCGCGTCAAGCCGGACGACGCCCAGTGAGCGCGCGTTGGAGCGTGAGTTGATCCGCATGCTCCAGCCCGCCGCCGGCCGGTAGGCCATGAGCGATGCGGGTCGTGCGGATTTCCAAAGGCGCGAGGATTTCCGTGAGATAATTGGTCGTCGCCTCACCTTCCACATCTGCGCTTAGCGCGAGGATGATTTCCGTCGGGTTTTCTTCGCGGATTCTTTCGAGTAGGGATTGAATGCGCAGTTGGGCCGGGCCGATGTGATCGAGCGGTGAGAGACGGCCGCCGAGGGAGTGATAAAGACCCTGAAAGACCCCGCTGCGCTCGAGCGGGAGGATGTCGGTGGCTTGCTCGACGATGCAGATTTCCTTCCCTTGGCGCGACGGTTGAAGGCAGATTTCGCAAAGCTCCGAGACGGCGAAGAAGCCGCACTTTTTGCAGGGATGAATGGAGGCCGATGCCGCTGTGATGGCAGCAGCCAGTGGCGCGGGGCGGGCATCCTTGTGTCCCAAGAGCCAGAGCGCACAGCGTTCGGCGCTGCGGGGGCCAAGACCCGGCAAACGCCGCAGCTCGCGCGTGAGTTCGTTGAATGGGGGCGGATAATCGAGCGGCATTTCAGTTCGTGTCTAAACAGCCATCCACGATCCGCACGACCCGGTCGCCCCGGC
>JAPLTI010000174.1 GCA_026398285.1 Verrucomicrobiota bacterium | reverse complement strand
ACGATGGTGGCGCTTCCCTTGAAACTTCTGCTCTTCGTCCTCGTGGATGGTTGGCAGCTCGTGGTTCGTTCTCTGGTTCAAAGTTTTGCCTCATGAATCAAGAGACAGCCATCGAAATGCTCCGCTCGCTCATCACGGTGTCCCTGCTCGTGACGACTCCGATCATCTTGGCAGCTGTCATCGTGGGCGTGGTGATCAGTCTTTTTCAAGCCGTGACCAGCATTCAAGAACCTACGCTGAGCTTCGCTCCGAAGCTGATCGCAGTCGGCGCCATTATCGTCATCGGGGCCCCTTGGATGCTTCGCCAACTGATGCAGTTCACGGTTTTTTTCATCAATAAAATCCCTGAAATGACGAGATGATCACGATTCACATCGAGGATATCTACCCCGGATTGCTGATTTTTCTCAGAGCCAGCGGACTTTTTCTGATCCTGCCGGTTTTTTCAGGGAGCATGATTCCTTCCACGGTGCGCATCGCCATAGCGGCAATACTTGCCTACCTGCTTGCCCCGATTTTCGGTGATTTCGGAGGAGTGCCCGGACATTGGTTTATTGTGGTGATGCAAGTCATCCATGAAGTCCTTACCGGTCTCCTCATGGGATTTGCGGTGCGATTCCTGCTTTACGCTTTGGAAATGGCGGGTGAAATCATAGCTGTGCAGATTGGACTCTCGATGAGCACGAACATCGATCCCATTACACGCACCTCGGCGACTCCGCCAAACACGATGCTTTTTTCCCTCGGAACCGTGCTTTTTCTGGTGACCGGTGCGTATCAATTTTGCCTGCTGGCTTTCGCGCGGAGCTTTGAGGTTTTTCCTCCGAGCGCGATTTTTGCGCCCCAGTCGTTTGACACGGTGCTTGCCGCGAGCGGACGAATCTTTCTCCTCGCCGTTCAAATTTCCGCGCCCCTTCTGGCTATCAGCTTCCTAGTGAACATGGCCTTCTCCGTCCTTGGTCGTGCCGCTCCGAGCTTGAATGTTTTTATGCTCAGCTTCCCCGTTCAAATCCTCGCTGGTCTGACTGTTTTTTCCATGACGCTTGGGCTCACCATTCAATACATCCTCCGCGATATGCAACACCTGCCGGAGTTGATGCTTCATTTTTTGAGGTAAACTGCGATGGCGAACGAAAACGACAACGCAACAGAGAAACCGACAGAGAAAAAACTGTCGGAGGCCCACAACAAGGGGCAATTCGCCCAGGCGCCTGAGATCCAAGTTGTTTTTGGCCTCGTCGCAGCCTACTTCGTTTTTCTGTTCACGCTGGATAGCCAATCCCGCTACATGACCGAAATGGTGGCAAGCCTCCTCGGCAATCTCGAAAAATACGAGATCATCAGCGATGTCATCCCGAAATGGACTGGAATGGCCTTCCTGACCATGTTCGGCTTGTTGGCGCCGATGTTCTTGGCCACAACCGTCGCCAGCATCCTCGCCGGAGGACTCCAGACCCATTTCAAAGCAACTCCCGAGGTGGCAGGTTTCAAATTTGAAAAGCTCAACCCCGTAACCGGATTCCAACGCATCTTCAGCAAACAGGGCATCGTTAAGCTTTTCGTGGAATCGGGAAAGTGTCTCGTCGTAGGAGTCCTCATCTACGGCAGTGTCAAACAAATCCTCGCCGACCCGATCTTCTTCACGCCAGTTCCCGTTTTCCGCATCGGGAGCTTCATCTACGACTCCACGCTCTCCCTTTTCTTCCGACTCGCCCTCGCCATGGGCGGCCTTGCCCTCCTCCACTACATCTTCCAACTTAAAAAAACCGAAAAGGATCTCATGATGACCAAGCAGGAGATCAAGGACGAGAATCGCCAAGCCATGGGCGATCCCAATGTCAAGATGGCCCAACGCGCCATGGCCCGCCGACTGATGCAAAAACAGATGCTCGCCGATGTGCCGAATGCCGATGTGATCGTAACCAATCCCACTCACTACGCCGTGGCCCTGAAATACGAGCGCGGCGTCGATGCCGCTCCAGTCGTTCTTGCCAAAGGCCAAAATATCTTTGCCCAACGCATCAAGGCCATCGGATCGAAACATGAAGTCCCCACAGTGGAAAACAAACCGGTCGCCCGTGCGCTTTACAAATTCGGTCAGGTCGGCAAACCCATTCCCGCCCAACTTTACCAAGCCATCGCCGAAATTCTTGGTTACGTTTACCGCACACACCGCTACTACTTCTACCAACTCAAATCCCGCCGTCTGAAATCCTGATCCGTCCGCCACATGGCCACCGCAAACGCCCAAACCTCAAGATTCAAGTGGAGCGACCTGCTCAAACAGACAGACCAGATCTTCACTCTCGGCCTCTTTGCCATCATCCTCCTGTTGGTCATCCCGGTTCCAACATGGGCCCTTGATTTTTTACTGTCCGTAAACATCGGCATCTCGCTGCTGATCCTGCTCGTGATCATCTATGTGAAGGATCCTCCGGAGTTCTCCGCCTTCCCAACCATTCTCCTTGCCGTCACCCTGCTGCGATTGGCGCTGAACATCGCCTCGACGCGACTCATTCTGCTCGACGGCTTCGCCGGAAATGTCATCGAAGCCTTCGGCCATGTGCTCATCCAAGGCAACTACATCGTCGGCGCGGTCGTTTTCATCATTCTCGTCATCATCAATTTCGTCGTCATCACCAAGGGCGCGGGCCGCATCGCCGAGGTCGCAGCGCGCTTCACTCTGGATGCGATGCCAGGTAAACAGATGGCCATCGACGCCGAACTCAATGCCGGCATCATCGACGAACTCACCGCCACATCCCGCCGACTCAAGGTCCAAAAAGAAGCCGACTTCTATGGCGCGATGGACGGTGCCAGCAAATTCGTGCGAGGCGATGCCGTGGCCGGCATCCTCATCACCTTCATCAACGTCATCGGCGGATTCGGCATCGGCATGCTCCAAAAGGGCATGCCAATCGACCAAGCCCTCCAAAAATACACACTCCTTTCCATCGGTGACGGTCTTGTCTCCCAAGTCCCCGCGCTGGTCATCTCCGTTGCCGCAGGTTTGCTCGTGACTCGCGCCCAAGGCGACAACAGCCTCGGAGCCCAGATCGGCAAACAACTCGGAGCCTACCCTCGCGCCGTGGGCATCGCCTCCGGCCTCATAGCCGCTCTCGCCCTTGCCCCCGGCATGCCGGCAGCCCCTTTCCTCATACTCGCCGGCATAACAGGCTTCACGGCGTATATGCTCAAAAAGCAATCCCAAAACCCACTCGCGGCCGCCGCCAAAGGCAGCAACCTCGCCCTTCCCGCACCTAGTGGAGGAAACGCCAACCAAGCAGGCCAGCAAGGCGCAGCAGGCGGTCAAGGATCCCCGGCAAATACCGGCCCGGAAGATCTCCACAAGCTCATCGAAGCCGAAGTCCTCTCCATCGAAGTGGGCTATGGTCTCCTCCGCCTTGCCGATAAAACCCAAGGCGGCGACCTTCTCGACCGCATCACCGGCGTTCGCAAAGGCTTTGCCCGCGACAACGGCATGGTCATTCCTCCGATCGCCATCCGCGACAGTCTGGAACTCGAGCCGAACGAATACAACTTCCTCCTCCGGGGCAAATCCTTTGCCCGCGCCTCGGTGATCCCCAACCGCTGGCTCGCCATGAATGTCTCGGGCAGCATGGTCACCCTCAAAGGCGTCCCCACACGCGAACCCGTCTTCGGCATTGAAGCCGTCTGGATCGCAGAAGAAGAAAAACGCACTGCCGAAATCAATGGCTACAGCGTCGTGGATGCCACATCCGTGATGATCACCCACCTCGCGGAGACCCTCAAACAAGTCTCCCACCTCATCCTCACCCGCCAGGAAGTCCAATCCCTCATCGACCGCGTGAAGGAGTCCAACCCCGCCCTCATCGCCGAACTCCTCCCAGATCTGGTCAACCTCGGCATCATCCAGCGCGTCTTGCAAAACCTCCTCCGCGAAGGCGTGCCGATCAAAAACCTGCCGCTCATTCTGGAGACGCTCGCCGACTATGCACCGGTAACAAAAAACCCGGACGAACTCTCCGAGCAGGTCCGCCGCCGCCTCGGCACCTACTTCATCAGCCAATACGAGTCCGAGCCCGGTCTCATCAAGTGTATCACCATCGATCCTCGCCTGGAGCAAACCCTGATGACCCGCATCCAGCGCTCCCATTTCGAGACCACCCTCGCGCTCGACCCGAACACCGCGCAATACCTCCTCCGCGAACTCACCATCCGCTCAAACTCCCTCGCCGAGCAAGGCCTCTCACCCATCACCATCCTCACAGCCGAACTCCGCCTCGCCTTCAAACGCTTCTTTGAGCCCTCCCTGCCCAAACTCATCGTTCTCTCCTACCAAGAACTTCCCTCGCAAACCGAAATCCAAAACACAGGCATCATCGTTCCCCCACCAGCCGAACGCATGCCTGCAGCCGCTTGATCACATCGGCAGATTTTTCCACTTCGCACTTAAAAATTCAAAAAAGCTGATAAAAGCCTGTGTATTTGTTATTTTTCATGCCATCGCCCCAAAATTCTAACATTTCATTTTTTGGCGCAAAATTGCTGCGAACAAAGTGATTTTTTAAAAACCACCGGCCTACATGCAATACTTCACGCTCATCGGAGGCTTCACCGGCTTCGTTCTCGCCTTTCTGGTGAGCCTTGTTGCAGGCAAAAACCTCGAAGACACCGTGTTCAATGCGACTATAGGCTGCGTCCTTACCGCACTGCTCTTCAGAGTCTTCCGATTTGTTGTCGAATACTGCGCCAAGCAAGTCGTGGCCGAGAAGGCCCGCCTCCGCGATATCGAAAAAGCCACTGCGGAGGAAGCCCCTCCGCCACAGGACAGCATGCCTGAGACGCCTGCCCAACCGGCCGCCTAACCATGCAGCAACTCGCCGAACCCATCATGTCCCCTCCCCGGCCCGACGCTCAAAAATACACAGCAGCATGGCGCGCCTACGGCGGTGTCTCACAGATCAGCGAGGAGGAGACCCTTAAAAACCACATGCCACTCGTCCGCTCCGTGGTAGACCGCATGCGCGCCAGCCTACCCGCACATCTCGATGTGGATGACGAGGGGCTGTGCTCGACGAACTCCGCCGCGTCGACTGGATGTCCCGCACACTCCGCGTCAAAGCCAAAAAGCTCACCGATGTCATCTCCGCCTTCGAGCAAAACGCCGGCCGCCCTGCCACTGAAGCCGAAATCGCCGATGAACTCGGTATCTCCAGCGAGGAATACTCCATCCTGCTCGATGAAGTCCGCCCGCTCAGCTATGTGGAACTCGACGCGCTCGCAGGAGACGACGAAGACTCCAGCCTGCACGAAGTCATCGCCGACGAGAACCAGCCGAATGCCAGCGAGATCGCGCTGAAACAAGAACTCATCAAACTCGTCGTCGAACGCCTTCAGATGCTTCCTGACATGCAGAGGAAAATTCTCGCCATGTATTACTTCGAAAACCTCCGCCTCGCAGAGATCGCCAAGATTTTCGGCGTCACAGAATCCCGTATCTGCCAGATCCACACCCAAGCCGTGCTCGGCCTCAAGGCTTACATCCGCAAAGCAATGGAACGCTGATTTTCACCCCAATCCCACACTCTCAAAAAACAAAACAAACATCCACCACCCATGATTCTCATCCTCGGTTATATTATCGTTCTCGGTTCGACACTCGGCGGCTTTATGATGGCCGGCGGCAAACTAGGCCTGCTCTTCCCGATCTCGGAATACATCATCATCATCGGCATTTCGATCGGCCTCATGGTTATCGCCAGTCCGGTATCTTTGCTGAAAAACATCGTCAAAAAAATCAAAGTTGCCTTCCGCAACCAGGCCGTTCCGACATCCGACTACACCGATCTCCTGAAGCTCCTTTATGAACTCTTCAGCAAAGCCCGCCGTGGTGGTTTGATTGCGATTGAAGACGATGTCATGTCTCCCAAGGAGAGCCCGATCCTTTCGAAATACCCTTCCTTCATCAACGACCACGAGCGCCTTGAGTTTCTCACAAACAGCTTGAAGCCGGTCATCGACGGCCGCCTCAAGCCCGAGCAACTCGGTGGCCTCCTCCATGCCGACTTTGAAGCCAAGGA
>JAPLTI010000188.1:2935-19569 GCA_026398285.1 Verrucomicrobiota bacterium | reverse complement strand
GTCGGCGACTCCCTGCCGGGCATCGGTATCGTGGCTGCCGTTATGGGCATCATCAACACCATGGCCGCGATTGCCATGGGTCCAGAAAAAGTCGGCCAGAAAGTCGCCGCAGCGCTCGTCGGAACCTTCCTCGGCGTGCTCGGAGCCTACGGGTTCATCAACCCCCTCGCCGCCCGCATCAAGCTTAACAATGTTTACGAACTCCAATACTACGCGGTCATCATGAAGGGCGTTCTTGGCTTCACTGGCGGCATGGCCCCCATCATGGCCATCGAGGCCGCCCGCCGCGCCATTGATCCCGCCTTCCAACCCACCGCAGAAGCCGTTGAAGAAATGGTCAAAAATGTCGGCACCCCCGGCAACTAATATTCATGGCCAAGAAAAAACACGAACACCACGGCGGAGCGTGGAAAGTCGCCTACGCGGACTTCGTTACGTCCATGATGGCCCTCTTCCTCGTTCTGTGGATTGCCAACTTCAAGCCAGAGATCCTTGTTTACACATCGCTCTACTTCAAGGATCCCACCAACAAAAACTGGCCGACCACTTGGGGCGTCATGGAGAAGGAAATCCACGCCACCCGCAAGGATGCCTCGCTCAACGACCAGACCCATACCGAAAATCAGGGCTTCCTCCGCGCCATCGCACGCGACTTCAACAGACTCCTCAATGTCAACGACGAGGATAAAAAGCCCATCGAGGTGACAATCACCGATGACGGGCTGAAAATGGAAATCTACAACCGCACGAAGAAGCCCCTCTTCAAAGACAACACCACCGAGTTCACCGAGTGGGGCAACTTCGTCTTCCAAAACCTCTCCTGGCTCGTCCAGCGCTACAACTTCCAGGTTTATCTGGAGGGCCATACGCCCAAGGGACTCGATCTGGGGCCGAATAAAAACTACACGCCCTGGGAACTCAGCACCGACCGCGCCAATGCGGCACGACGCCTCATGGAATACTACGCCATGACGCCGGAGAAAATGAAACGTATCGCCGGCTGTGGAGATTCCCAACCGCTTCCAAATATCCCGCTCGATTCCGAAGACCACCAACGCATCACCGTTAGCCTCTCGCTCACGCAAACAGCCCCCGCACCGACACCCGCCCCTAGCCCCGGAGCCGCTCCAGCAACTCCCAATCCCACCGCCCGATGAAGGATTTTCTCCAAGGTCGTCCACTCGCAGGAGGCGCATCCAACCGCCGCGCAGAGTCTCCTGTAGCTTCAACTCCCCTGCCGCCAATCAACGCACCCCATATCCACCCGGATAGCATCAACCTTTCCGACATCGATCTCGACAGCCAATCCCTCCCCGAGTCCATCACAATGCAGGGTTCCTCCGAACCCCAAGTCGAACTCGTTCCGGATACCGAGGGCCGCATCGGCCATATCGTCATCACATGCACCTGCGGGGAGAAAATCACCCTGCAGTGCAACTATTGACCCGCGCCGCCCGCAAGAGGGCTCTCTGATCTTCTATTGAGATGACAAGATCTCTCCCGAGAGCCTGCGAAGCTGGAAAAAAGACAGTGAAGCTGGGCTTCGCTGGCATTTCGGCTCTCATCTTCGCCAGCACGCCCCTGAGGGCTGCAAATGCCACCGCGTCGCAGGAACAGGCTGTTCCCGTCCTTCAGCAATCCGCCGCGACCGCCACCGCGCTAGCCCGCGCTGCACGGGATCTTCCTGATTCCGAGCGTCAGCGCACCACTCAGGCCGCCCTCTCCATCATCCTTCTCACGAAATTCGACCGCATCCTCCCCCGCCTCCAGCCGACGACTCTCAACCAGCTGGCCGACATTTTTCTGGCAGAAAATCCCGACGCTGCCGAGCAGGCTGCCGTAGCCTCAAAATTCCCGCCGGCCGATACCATAAATTTCGATGGATCCCGACTCACCGGCGGGAACTTCCGCAACATCGATGCCATCATTGGCCTCGGCGGGCGCCCCATCGCACTCGACCGCGAACTCCCCGCGTGGATCGTTCCCCTCGAACCCGCCCGCACACAGGCTCTCGACTCGTCACGCAACGCGGGATGGTCTTCACAAAAATTCGCTGAACTCCAAAGTCTCTTCAACCGCATCTACGCCGCAGATGTAGGTGAGCACCTGGTCGCGGACGGCATTTTTCTACGTCCCTACGCAGGCCGCATGGACGATCTCTACCACCACCTCGTCCAACAAGGAGGCCGCAACGGACAACTCGACTACTTCGCCCTCCTCGACAGCCTCCCGGTGCGCCAATACAGCCCGATCGCTGGCACAGCCTCCCGGAAATCCGTGCCTCCCCTCCGAGTCAACCTGAGCAACATCCTCTCGGGCGGCAGTCTCCAGGCTATCCAAAATTTCAAAGCGGAAAATCCCCGCGATAATGTGCAAAATCCATTCAAGGGATTCGCTGTCCGCACCCTGCCCTACCTCCCCGACCAACTCAGGAAAACCGCCCCCGGCTCGGACCTCAAACTCTCTGGCGACCTCATGCAGCGCGCCATCAGCGATCCCCGCCGATTCTCGCCAGGCAAAGCCCCGCCCCTCTTCCATGATCCCAGCCGCTTTCTCGGCCAATGGGAGGATCCGCGTTTCATTCGCGTCAGCAAAAAAAAGAAGGCATCAAACGCCGCTCTGTTTGCCGAGATACAGAAAGTCGATTTCGACACCCCGCTGCCGGAGATGTCCTTCGAGCCAGCAGGAAATGCCCTCCTCTCGAGTGCGCCAAAGACATCAGCACCCGACGATACAGTTGACCTCCTCAATGACCTGGGCCTCCCTCCTGAGGCTGAAAACACCGCACAATACGATCCGCCCGATGCTCCAGAACCCGTCCTCCCTCCCGCACGCATCACCGAACCCCAAATACCTCCTGCACCAACTCCTCTCCTGACCAAGCCTGCTCCTCCACTGCTCGACAGCGAGCCATTGGAAACCCCGCCCGTCATTGACCTCGCTCAGGCTCCCACTCCCGAACCTCCGAAGCCAGAGCCCGCCGCAACACCAGTCGCCAGAGCCATTCCTGTGAATCCGCCAGAAGAGTCACGCGGCCCCGCCTCAAGCTCCTACCAAGTTGCTGTTCTCACCCCCACGGCTAACGAGGCGATCGATTACTTGAAAAAAATCGCAGCCAGCGACATCTCGCTTTCGAACAACCTCGCCGCAACAAGGCGAGCAGACTGCGTCATCCGCTGGCTCGGCGAGGCGGTGAAACCTTTTGAGCCCCTCCTCACACAGTCCCCCGAAAGCCAAGAGGCCAAAGCCGTGGAACCGCTCATCGTCCAAGCCCGCGACGAGGTAGTCGCCCTGCTCAAGGATCGCGAAGCCCTGCAATCCTCGTTCATGCAAGAACTCAAAGACCGCCAAAACGCTCGACAAGCCCTCGAAAAAGAAATCCAAACTGCCCGCCGCGACGAACTCACCCGCCGCTCGGGCACGGGAGCCTAAACACTCAACGCTGGCCCGCTTTGGGAAGAGAAACTCGCGGAGCCTGAACCATGATTTTTTGCGTCACATCAGCTGAACGGTCACCATCAGGGTTCTTGTGGCGCTTGATGTAGTCGTCAAAGACAGCCACTGCCTCCGAGCGCTCCATGCAATTCACGCCAGGCGCCATTTCCAACCGGAGATTGTAATCGCGAAAATCCACGCGCACCTTGCCGCGCGTCAGCACTTGAATGACAACCCCCAAAACATGGGCGTTCGATTGACCCAACTTCAAAAGAAACTCGTCGATGACCGCCTCCAAGGCGATCTCCCTGACTTCAGAAGACTGCTGCACGCCGTCTTGAACAAAGGAACGGGTTTCAATGATCGGAATCTCAATGGCTGATCTCAGGAGGGGTGCTTTCATTAGACTGAAGTTTAATAGTCCACATGTCCGACTTCAATTTCATTTTCTGGAAATTCACCAACCTCTCGCTTCCAAACTATCCAGATACAGCGCGTAGGGGTTATTGAAAGGCATCGCACCAGAGCGACTGGACTTCTCATCGCGAAGGCTTGGAGGCTCATCGATCTGCGTGACTTCAAACCAATTCAAATAGTCTGCTATTTTTTGAGACCGCTCGACGAGTTGCGACCGGGTCTCTTCCAGTTCCTTGATTTTCGCCGCGACCGGAGCTTTGGGACGCCTCGCAAGCTGCGTAGCGATGTTTCGATACTCCTCCAATATGGGTTGGAAAAGGGGATGCGACCGGAACTCGAGATTGAAAATCCGAACTGCGCATTCCCGCATTAAAAAAGCCCCGCCTTGAGCCTTGGCCGCTTCGGACAAGTCCTGCCCCGCTTTGACGGATTTCAAAACACCAGCCAACTCGCGCTCACTTTGCTCCACCGTGAGAGATGCCATGAGCGGCGGCATCGAACTGCGCGCGATATTGAGCGTCCAAAGCTTGGACAGAGCACTGCGCGAGGCGAGCGAGGGGAATGCCGACAGCACCGGTTCGACCCCGCCCCGGGAGAAGGAGGGGTTCGCCAACAGAGCAGCGAAGCCTTTCTTCGATTCCTGCGCTTTTCTTAAAACAAGCAAAAGAGAGACCGCTTGCGCGCGGTAGAGAACAAGAGAGGCGGCATCGAGGATTTCAGGCTTCTGGCGAAAAAACGCATCCAACTCAGGTGGACGCCCGCTCTGGATGAGCGCGGAATAAACCCCGTCGGGCGTGCCATCCCTCGAGCGGCGCAACTCCTCCACAAGCCCCTCGATGAACCAGCGGGGCGGCAGGTCAAAGGCCTTGCCGGCGCGCGGAGTTTCCTCACTGTGCATGGCATGAAGCGCCAAGGCGGAAAACAACCCCGCTTCGAAAGCCCCACTCTCAATCGCCCCCTGGTCATAAACATCGACCTGCACTTTCATGCCGGCCTCGGTTTCGAAAAGGAGCGGCACAACAGGCTCGCCGCCTTTGGGCATAAAGGCGCGGGTTTTATCATTGAGAACGATTGGCGCTGCAGACCCCGCCTTGGTTTCATGAACCTTCGCCCATTCGCCAAGCGCACCTTCCGCCGCGCGGAGCATCTTGTTTCGAAGATCACGGTCCTGCGAATACGCGATGAAAGCCCCGCTGCGACTGGAAGATCCTGCCGCAAGCGGAGCCGCTGACAGGTCTGTCGCTACGGCAACCAGCCAGGCCACACAGAGAATCAGGACTCGCCTTTTCCAGGCCATCTCACAACAAGGCTTTTCGGAGTCACCGAGGCAAAGCTGGCGGTGTCCAGGGAGTCCACAATCGCACCCAGTGAGTCAAAACAGGGCTGCCAAATCGCCATCAAAAAAGGCACAACAGGAGCCGGCACAGGCAGCCTGCCCAGCGAGGCGCCGAGCATGCGAACTTTCAAATCCCCATCCTGCGAGTAAGGCTGCAACTGCAGCGAGAAGTAAAGCGGATGACCTTCGAGGGATTGCTCCATCACGAAGTCCAGGCTCCCCTCACCCAGCCTCACAAAACAACGCTTGAACTCCGTGTGGATGCCGAAAGGGCCAGCCACCGGAACGAGTTTCACATTTTCCAAAAGAAACCGGTTGATCGACTCCTCGCTCCCCATCCAAGCACCGCCGGGCGTTGTCGAGGCCTTGCGGAAAAAAGAGGCCAAAGCAACCGATGCGGCGGCATCCTTTTCCACAGCAGGACGAATCACCACGGGCGCTTGGGAGACGAGGTAAAGTCCGAATACCAGCCCCACAAGAACAACCAAAAAGAGGATATTGAAAAACAGACTTGAGAAGCTCCCCCTTCGCCCGCGCGGTTTTCGAGGCAACTGTTTTTTAACACTCTGCATGCTGGGCAGCGCAGGCGCGGAGGCTCCAGCGGCATTTTGCGTGAATCCGGCAGGCGATCCCGGGACGGCCTGCGGGAGCCGTTGCCCACATTCCAGACAGAAGACGCGCGTGTCGTCATTCTCGGTATTGCAGGCGGTGCAAATTTTCATGCCTTGGGAGTGGATGAGGGCGCAGGAGGGGCTGCGGGCGCGGCGGGTTTGGATTCGGTCTTGGCCGATCCACCATCGCCACTGTCTTTCTTGGCAGCCTGCTTGTAGCCCTCGCTGCGGTAGTCTGTGATGTAGAATCCGGATCCCTTGAAAATGAGTCCCGCACCGGTTCCCAAGAGGCGGCGCACCTTACCCTGCCCCCAAGTCTCCATAAGGCAGGAGGCCTCCGGACAAGTTTCAAACGCCTTGTCCTTCATGGACTGGAAGGCCTCGAAGGTTTTTCCGCACTTTTCGCACTCGTAATCGTAGTTTGGCATATACTGGTAAGTTAACAATCGGCCGTCTCCACTGCAACATCCCGCGCTCAGCGTTCGATGGTCTTCGTCTGATTTTTGCGGCGCCGCTGGGCATCCGCAAGAAACTCTGCCTGTGCATCAAAGAGAACCTCGCCCTCGGCGCGCTCGCGAAAACGATAGGTTCCGTCAGGCTGCATGACCTGCGCCTTGACATTGTCGCGCCAAAACCAATCCAGAATCTCCTGCACATGCTGCTTCATTCCAGGCGCCGTGACGGGGAAAATCGTTTCCACGCGGCGGAAGAGATTTCTCGGCATCCAGTCTGCGCTTCCAAGCAAGATGCGGTTCTCACCGCCATTTACGAAATGGAAGATCCGACTGTGCTCCAAAAACCTCCCGACAAGACTGCGGACCTCGATGTTTTGACTCACCCCTGGAATGCCGACCTTGATGGCACACATGCCGCGCACGAGAAGGCGAATCGGAACACCGGCAGCGGAAGCACGGTAGAGCGCTTCGATTATGCCCTCCTCCACAAGCGAGTTGACCTTCGCATAAATCCCGCACGGCCGCCCTGCCCAGGCATGGCCGATTTCGTTTTCGATGAGTTCTTGGAAACCTTCGTAAAGCGACCATGGCGCGACCAGCAACTCCTTCATCGCTGGAAAACGCGACACGCCAGTGAGGCAGTTGAAGGTCTCCGCCAGCTCGCTCGTGAGCTCCTCGCGGCAGGTGAGCAGGCTCAGGTCAGTGTAAATTTTCGCCGTCGAGGGATGATAATTCCCAGTCCCCATGTGGGCGTAGCGGCGGATGCGCTCGCCCTCGCTGCGGATGATCACCATGGCCTTCGCGTGCGTCTTGAGTCCGGTCACACCATAGACGACATCCACTCCCGCCTCCCGCATCATGCGCGCCCATTGAATATTCGCCGCCTCGTCGAAGCGCGCCTTCAACTCGATAACGGCCGTGACCTGCTTCCCATTCCTCGCCGCTGTGATGAGTGCCTGCACAATCGGGGAATCCGAGCTGGTGCGGTAGAGCGTCTGCTTGATCGCCAGAACTTGGGGATCCTCCGCCGCCTGAGCCAGAAAATCGACCACCGTTTGGAAGCTGTCATACGGATGGTGCAGCAGGATGTCGCCCTTCCGAATGTGGAAAAACAAATCCGCCTCGGTATCCAACGAAACCACAGAACAAGGCGTGAAGCGCTTGTAGCGCAGGTCGGGGCGGTCCAACTGCAACGCCAGCGGCATGAGACGCGAGAAGTTGAGCGGACCATCGATGCGAAACACATCCTCCTGCTCGAGGTTGAAAATCTCAAGCAACCGGCGCAGCACATGCTCGGGGCAATCCTCTTTGACCTCGAGCCTCACAGCCGCACCGCGCTTGACCTTGCGCAGTTCCTCCTCGATCGCGTGCAGTAGATTACTGGCCTCCTCCTCGTCTACGTAAAGGTTGCTGTTGCGAGTCACTCGGAAAAGGTGCGTCCCCTTCACCTTCACCCCGCGGAAGAGCGACTGCACGTGCGCCTGGATGATGTTTCCCAGAAAAACATAGTCGTCGCCATCCACCTTTGAAGAAAATGGCACCAGCCGCGGAAGGATGCGCGGCGCCTGCACAACGGCGATGTCCGTGCTCAGATCCTCTCCCTCCAACTCCACAATCACATTCAGGCTTTTGTTCAGGAGCTGCGGGAAAGGATGCGCGGGATCGACCGCAAGCGGAGTCAAAACAGGATAAACCGTCTCGCGGAAAAACTTCTCGAAATGCTCCCGCTCGGACTCCGGAACCTCGGGGTAGTTGTGAAAACGGATTTTCTCCCGCTCCAGCGCAGGGGCGATGTGCTCGCGCCAGCAGCGGTATTGATCATCCACCATCTTCCTTGCACGCACACTGATTCGAGCCAGCGTCTCGGCTGCGGAAAGCCCATCCGGCCCGGTATCGGTGGAGCCAGTCTGTTGCTGCTGCTTCAGACCCGCGACCCGGACCTCGAAAAATTCATCCAAGTTGGAGCTGACGATGCAGAGAAACTTTAAGCGTTCCAGAAGCGGGTTCGCTTCGTCAAATGCCTGATCAAGCACCCGCTGATTGAATTCCAACCAGCTCAACTCGCGGTTGATGAAATTGTTTTTATTCGAGAAATCCGTGGCCATATAAAGGCCGCAGTGAACGGCGCGGCTCCGCATCCTCTTCTCAGGATGGCACTATTGCTAATCGCCAAAGCAGACTTTCGCAAGATTCGTGTCTCCATGTGACGCCTGCGGTTTGACGCCACCGCCGACGCTCCTTATGCTCGATCCCATGAAAGGCAATGGTAGAAGGGTGCTGCTCGGAATGAGCGGCGGTGTGGATTCCAGCGTGGCGGCTGCGCTTTTGCAGCGCGATGGATGGGAGGTTATCGGCGTGACGATGAAAGTTTGGCCGCAGGATTGCATCTCCCGTGCTGAGGACAAATGCTGCGGACCCTCGGCCATCGCCGATGCACGCGGCGTCGCCCACGTGATGTGCAACGAGCACCTCAAATTCGGCAACCTCCGCACAAAAGCCCGCTCGCTCGGCGCCGACTTCATCGCCACTGGACACTATGCGATCATCGACCATCACGAGAACCACGCCGTCCTGCGCAAAGGCCGCGACGCCCGCAAGGACCAGTCGTATTTCCTTTTCAGCCTCGGCCAAGATCAACTCCAACACGCCCTCACCCCGCTAGGAGGAATGGAAAAACCCGAAATCCGCGAGATCGCACGCGAACTCGGGCTGAAGGTCGCCGACAAGGTAGACAGCCAAGAAATCTGCTTCGTGCCGGGCAATGACTACAAAGCCTTCCTGCGCGGACACCTCGGCGAGGAGGACTTCCACAAGGGCGGCATCTACGACACCAAGGGTAATTTCATTGCCGACCACGAAGGCATCGAAATGTTTACCATCGGCCAGCGCAAGGGCCTGCCAGGCGGCTCCCCGCGTCCACGCTATGTGATCGACATCGACCCTCAAACCAACCGTGTGATCGTCGGCGACGAGGAGGACCTCGTGCGCGAAGGTTTCGAAGTAGACCGCACAAACTGGCTGCGTGGCGAACCCGGCACCAGCGAGCGCATCACCGTTAAAATCCGCTACGCTCATCCGGGCACCGAGGCAACCGTCCAAGCCCTTCCAAGCGGCAAGGCCCGTATCCAGCTCGACACCCCGCAGCGCGCCATCACACCCGGTCAGGCGGCTGTCTTTTATGACGGCGATGTAGTCGTCGGTGGAGGCTGGATCACCCGCGAACCGTCTCCGGTTGCGGCATGATTCTCTTTGTCGTCACCACGCTCCCTGACGAATCCACAGCTGCGAGCATCATCCGTCAGCTTGTGGAGAAAAAATCCGCCGCCTGCGGCACGATCATCCCTGGCGCGCGATCCATCTACCGCTGGAAGGATGCCATCGAAGACTCAGCCGAAGTGGTCGTGATATTGAAAATTCCAAAAGCCGCAGCGACCACATTCGAGGCCGAACTTCGCACCCTGCACCCCTACGAGACCCCCGAGATCGCTGCATTCGAAGCAGCCCATGCTTCGCAAGCCTACACAGCCTGGGTGCTTGAAAGTTGCAGAAAGACCGCCTGAAAAAATTCCCTAAACCAGCCGCGAGAGGCTTTGGACGATGATCTCGACGACCCGCACGATCACGGCGGACACCTCGGTGGCATTGCGCAAAAGATCGCCCGCAAACCCAATCCAGCTCACGCTTGGAGAGGCGATAACCAGAAGCGCCGAGATGAAGGAGAGGTTTGCGAGATAGATCACGGTGAGGGAAAAAAAGGCCCCACCGTATTCGAGGTCTGGCTGGCCTTTTTGAATCATCCACACCGTGTAAGCGAGGTGCAGAAACCAAGTAAAACCAAGGCCGAAATAAAGCAGGCCCGGGAATCCCTGGAGGCCGAAGCAGAACAGCGCAAATCCATACGCCGCTACCCAGCAGAGCGTGTAGAAGGGGAAAAAATACGGCGCGAGGATGATGAGCGTGTTTGTCCGGTCCGTCACCACATGCCCCCCGTCCTCCCGCACATGAAAATCATGCACGCGGCCACCGTGAATCCAGACCCACAGGGCATGCGTGAGTTCGTGCCCCATCACATAGAGCAGTCGCAGCGGGGTGCAGGAAAAAAACCAGAGCAGGCCGACCAAACCGCCGATTGCGAATCCGCTGACCTCCTCGCTCAGCAAAAATCCGCCATGAGCCGCGCTTTTAAGAAAGGCTCCGTAAAATGAGAGGGTCAGAACAATGCAGGGCAGGAGGAGAAGAATGCCCGTCGGGAACTTCACCCAACGCTTCGGGACATACCCGACCTCCACACCAGTGAGAGTGGAGTAAAGAGACTGTCGCGTCTTTTTCACGGAACGCGGCCGTTTCGGTGCCATGCTTGAATCAAACAAATTCACCGCGTGCCGACACGGCAAAAAAATATCGAACGGCGCATCCGTTTTTTCGGATCGCGCCGTTCGAAGGAGGGGGAAATTCCGAAATTTTTTACTTCGCGGCTTTCGCTGCGATGACCGCTTTATTCAGGCGGCCTTTGCGGCGGTTGGCCACATTGCGGTGGATGATACCGCGCTTGGCTGCCTTATCGAGAGCCGAGGAGAGGCCGTCGAATTCAGCCTTGGCGGCTGCGGCGTCACCGCTGGAGATGACCGCGCGGAGCTTCTTTTGACGTGACTTGATAGCTGTGATCACGGCTGTGTTGCGGGCGTGACGCTTCTCGCTTTGGCGGGCGCTTTTTTCTGCTGATTTTGTATTGGCCATAAAATGTGTTGGTGCCAGGGGGGAGAATTGAACTCCCGACCAAGGGCTTATGAGTCCCCTGCTCTACCTCTGAGCTACCCTGGCAAAAGGGTTTGTGGGTTTTTCGTCGCTTCCATCGGCTTGTTTGGTTTACTCGCTTTTGGAAAAGACAGGTTGTGCAGAGTAATGAATCAAAAAGTTAGCGCAACACCAAAATGACTTTTTGGAAAATTTTGCACCCGGCGGGGGTCGAACCCACAACCTACGGCTTCGGAGACCGTCACTCTATCCAATTGAGCTACGGGTGCTGAACGGTGTCATCATTCTCCACGGCCGCCGAAAAATCACACGCAAAAGCCCGCATGCGTGGGGTGGAATCTCCATTGCCAAGAAATGCGGCATCTCGCACTATCCCGCCCCGTATGAAAAACAGCCTTATTGCCTGCGGCGCCGTCCTTCTCGGCCTCAATGCCGCTGCCGTTTATTTTCCTGAACAAAATCTGACACTCGCCGCGCAGACGGTATCCGCCGCGATTGGCATGGTTCTCGTGTTTCTCGCAATCCGTCCACAGCCCAAGCAAAAAACCGAGTCCGCCGCACCAGTGAAGCCCGCCCCCCCCCCTCCCCGCGCAGAGGCGGAAATAGTCGCCTTCCTCGCGCTTCTGCAGGAGCACGGCCGCTTGGTGGATTTCGCCAAAGAGGACATAGCTGCCGCATCCGATGCGCAAATTGGCTCCGCCGCGCGCGTCGTCCACGCCGGCTGCCGCAAAGTCCTCGACGAATATTTTGAGATCAACCCCCTGCAAAGCTCCCCCGAGGGAACCGCTCTCACACTCGAATCGGGCTACGATGCCCCGGCATTCCGACTTCTCGGATCTATTCCTGAAAATCCCCCTTACAAAGGAAAACTTCTGCATCCGGGCTGGATCGCACAAAGCGTGAAACTCCCTCGCGTCACCGGCACGACGGAGAAACGCCCCTGGCCGGTCTTGGCTCCTGCGGAAGTCGAAGTGAGCGGAAATTGATCCATCAAAAAATGAGCGACTACTTCGGAATCGACCTGGGCACAAGCAACTGTGCCATTGCAAGGGCGACGGATGCCGGACTGCCGGAAATCCTGCCCATCACACAGGTGATCAACGCCAGTGGAATCGGGGAACACCCGCTGCTCCCTTCAGCGCTCTACATTCCCGCTGCAGGCGAGTTTCCCGATGGTGGCCCTCAGCTCCCGTGGCAACAATCAGAAACCCATTCGTTCCTCGGCACCTTCGCGCGCGACCGCGGAGCCCTGCAACCCGACCGCTTGATCGCCTCCGCAAAAAGCTGGCTCTGCCACCCGCATGCCGACCGGCGAGGCCCGATCCTTCCCTGGAGCAGCACAACGGTTGAGAAAAAACTCTCGCCACTCGAAGTCTCGCGCGAGCTCCTCTCCCACCTGCTCTCCAACATCCGCGCGGTAAATCCCGCCGCCACACTTGAACATGCGGTGATCACTATTCCGGCGTCTTTTGACGAAGTCGCCCGTGCACTGACGCTCGAAGCCGCAACACAAGCAGGCCTGAGTGAAGTCACGCTCCTTGAGGAACCGCAGGCTGCCTTTTATGCCTGGCTCGAAAACCAAGGCACCGAATGGCGCAAACAGGTGAAATCCGGCGACCTCCTGCTCGTCTGCGATGTAGGCGGTGGAACAGCGGATTTCAGCCTCATCGCTGTAACAGGAAAAGACGGCAACCTCGCGCTGGAGCGCATTGCCGTGGGTGAGCACCTCCTGCTCGGGGGCGACAACATGGATCTCGCACTGGCCCACACCGTCTCGGAGAAACTCATCGCAGCAGGAACCACCCTCGACGAGTGGCAATTCCTAGCCCTCATTCAAGCGGTGCGCGCCGCCAAGGAAGCCCTGCTTTCGAATCCCTCGCTCCAAGAGACGCCCCTCTCGATCCCATCGCGCGGAAGCAGACTCATTGCATCCACCATCAGCGCAGTCCTCACGCGGGATGATGTTCAACAAATCGCCGTCGATGGCTTTTTCCCCATCGTTGGAAACAACGAAATGCCGATCCTGCGACGCGCAGGAGGCCTCAGGGAATCCGGCCTGCCCTATGCAGCAGATGCCGCTATTTCCAAACACCTCGCCCGCTTCCTCTCTCGCGCAAAAGCCAACGCCACATCCTCGCCCCAGCTCATCGAAGCCATTGGCGGAAGCGAACGCCTCGACCGCTCACCACTTCTGCTGCCCGATGCCGTTCTCTTCAATGGAGGCGTCTTCAACGCGGCCGCACTCCGCCAGCGTGTGCTCGAACAACTGAGCCAATGGGCAGGCACTCCGATCCGTGAACTCGAAGGCTCCCGCCCCGACCATGCCGTGGCCCTCGGAGCTTCCGCTTATGCGCGTCTGCGTGCCACCGGCGAAGGCCTCCGCATCAAGTCCGGCACGGCGCGTTCCTACTACATCGGCATAGAATCGTCCGCCATGGCCGTGCCTGGCCGCCGTCCGGCCACGAAAGCGCTCTGCGTCGCACCCCAGGGAATGGAGGAGGGCAGCCGCCTCGAAATCTCGGGACAGGAATTCTTCCTCTACACCGGCGAAGCCTCGGAGTTCCGCTTCTTCCAATCCGAAGTCCGCGCAGGCGATCAGCCAGGCCAAATGCTGCCCGATGCCGCTGAACTGGAAGAGTCCGCCCGACTTCAAATTGAAATCCCTCCGCCCGCCGGACATCAACCCGGCGAGGAAATCCCCGTCCGCCTCGAAGCCCGCGTCACCGAACTCGGCAACCTCGAACTCCACTTCCTCCACCCGGCCTCGGGCGAAAGCCGGAAGCTCGAGTTCAATGTCCGCCTGCAGTAGGCAGGGAAATTGGACAAAGCAGAGAAATAGAACGAAAGAGAATCAAGCTCCGCCGATTCGGCAGTCATAGACAGCCGCTACAGACCCGCGCGGCAGCGCCAATCCTTGGGAGGGTCGACCTCCGGCTTGACCCAAACTTCAGCCGCGAAGCGGCGTCTCAGGGGAGCGTGGCCATCTCAGTCGTGCAGGCGCAAGCCGTGGTTTGGCAATCGATGAGGTGAAGGCGCAAGTGTCTTTCACGGTCGGGACGACCGTGCGCACCTCTTCCGCGTAGCAGCTCGCTTCGTGAATCTAGAATTCACCATTCATTCGCGTTCATTCGGAAATTCGTGGTTCAAGGAAATCCAGGCAGTAAGGGCTCATGTGTTTCCCCTGCGCATCAGGATTTCTGGCCGAGACGAATCGCCTCAAACCTGCCAATTGTGTGATTTTTATCACATCTTTGCCTTGCTATTATGTGAATTTTCTCCATTTTTTCCTTCATGAAAAGGGATTGCACAAAAGAATTGAGGCAGTGGAAAGCGTCGTTAAATCGGAAGCCGTTGATTTTGCGTGGAGCGAGGCAGACCGGAAAAACCCATGTTTTGCGCGAATTCGGAGCGTCTGATTACCAACGATGCCATTATTTCAACTTTGAGCAGGATTCACGACTGGACACCATTTTCGAAAGCGACCTGCATCCGCAAAGAATCTTGCGCGATCTAGAAACCTATACCCGCACCCTGATCGCGCCTGGCGTGGACTTGGTCTTCTTTGACGAAATACAAGCATGCCCCCGGGCGCTGACGGCCTTGAAGTATTTCCACGAGCAGTCCGCCGACCATCACATTGCCGCTGCGGGGTCCTTGCTAGGCGTGCGCATGTCGCAGGCTCCCTCATTTCCCGTGGGAAAAGTTGATTTTCTGGATTTACATCCGATGACTTTCTTCGAATTTCTTGATGCCGTTGGCGCATCGGGATACCGGGAAAGACTCGAAAATCCGGAGCGTTTAGAACCCCTCCCCGAGGCTCTCCACTTGGAACTCATTCAACTTTTGAGGAACTACCACCTCACGGGAGGAATGCCAGAGGTCGTCGCCCGCCATGCTGCTGGAGCCGACGGCGAAACCTGCCGTTCGATCCAGCGGGGGATTCTTGATTCCTACACACTCGACTTCGCCAAACATGCGCCAGCCGCAGATATTCCCAAGCTTTCACTTCTGTGGAAATCCCTGCCAACGCAGCTCGCACGCGAAAACAAAAAATTTCTGTTTTCCCTCGTGAAGCACGGAGCACGCGCCCGCGAATACGAAAATGCGCTCACCTGGCTTGAAAATGCCGGTCTCGCGCATCGCTGCGCTCTGGCCATGAAGCCGGAAATTCCACTCACCGCAACAACGGAGGCATCTACCTTTAA
The DNA here is from genome assembly GCA_026398285.1 of Verrucomicrobiota bacterium. GTDB lineage: Bacteria > Verrucomicrobiota > Verrucomicrobiia > Chthoniobacterales > Terrimicrobiaceae > UBA967. The sequence continues at coordinate 4,355 of JAPLTI010000188.1, read as the reverse complement.
AATCTACGCTTTGGATGTAGGCCTTCTGGGAGCGCTGGCCGAGGTTCCTCCCGTGGCGCTTTCCGGCGATATCTCCATACTCGGCAGCCACCATGGCGCCTTCGCAGAAAACTTCGCCGCACAGCACCTCCTCGCTCTGGGGCAGCGCACCCTACACTATTGGAAAAACCCCACAGGCGATGCCGAAGTGGACTTCCTGAGACAGTCCGGACCAGAGATTCTTCCTCTTGAAATCAAAGCCGGAACCAATGTCCGTAGCCACAGCATCGGGATTTACACAATGAAGTTTCACCCCTCCGTGGCTCTTCGCGCCTCGCTGCAAAATCTCCGACTCAACGGCTCGATTCTCAATATTCCGCTATACGCCCTTCCCGCATTACCCCGCATGCTGGATGCCTTGAAGAAATCGACGCGGTAATGAGCCGGTAGCAAAATCGGGGGATTGCAGACCTTTGAAAAAGTGCTAACTTTTTCAAATGCGCATCCTGCCAGGCGATCCGAATAAACAGAGCCTGAAGGACCGTGGACTGACTTGGGAAATGATTCTGGAAGCGATTGAAGCAGGCGGCCTTTTGGACATCATTCCCGACTCGGTGCATCCGGGGCAAATCGTGCTTGCCGTTGATATAAACGGCTATGCTCATGCCGTGCCGTGCGAATTCCGAGGAACGGATTTGCGCATGATCACGGCTTTCCCGTCCCGCAAACTCCAAAAAATCCATCACCAATGAAATACAATGTGAAAAAATCCCTTGGCGTTCCTTTGAGCCCTTACGAGCAGAAAATCGAGGACAACCTCTCCATCCTCCGTTCCAATACAACGGCACAGCAAATTCAGGCTGTTCGCCAAGCGGCCAGCAAGACTCTCGAGTCGATGCGAGGAGGATACCGCCCAGGAGCTGGACGAAAACCGCGAGCACATGTCAGAACGACTCTGCTCCTTGCCCCCGAGATTCGAGACAAACTTGAGCGCCTCGCCGAGCGCCATGGGAGCCTGAGCCTCGCCGCTGAAGTGGCGATCCGCCGCGCTAAATTGGCGTGATTTGGTCCAATGCGGCGCTGGCCCTCAGCGCTTCGCGGCCTCGATGATGTCCACCCAGATCGGCAGGGCGAGTGCGCCGCCGTAGCCGCCGGGCTTAATCGGGCGCGGCTTATCGAAGCCCACCCAGACTCCGCAGGTGAGCGAAGGATCGAATCCAACGAACCACGCATCGAGGTAATTATTCGTTGTTCCGGTTTTTCCACCACCTTTTCCAGTGAGGCCAAACTCCCTCGCGCGGGCGGCGGTGCCGCGTGTTACGACATCCTCCAGCAACGAGGTCGTCATGCGGGCGGCGGCGGGGTTGATGACTGGGATGCGCCCCCGCGTGGATTTGTAGAGGATATTTCCCCGCGCGTCGAAGACACGGTCGATCATGTA
>JAPLTI010000188.1:0-2895 GCA_026398285.1 Verrucomicrobiota bacterium | reverse complement strand
TCCGCCGGTGGCGTAGACCGTGTAGGCGGAGGTGATGTCCTTGAGGTTTGTCTCGAAAGCCCCAAGGCAGATGGCGGGATAACGCGGGGGATCCGCTGCGATGCCAGCCTTCACGACCATGTTGGCGATACGATCCAGCCCCGAGCGCATCCCGAGACGCACCGTCATGGTATTGCGGGAGTCGATCAATCCTTCGCCAGCAGGCTGGAGTCCTCGATAGGAGCCATCCGAGTTTGAAGGATCGTAGGACCCGAATTTGCGTGGGATTTCTCCCGGCTGGATGCGGTCGTCGGAGACCAGCTCGTTCGATGCAATGCCGGACTCGAAGGCGCACGCGTAAACGAAGGGTTTGATGACGGAACCGGCCTGGCGTTTGCCAAAAAGCGCGCGGTGGAACTTGCTATTCTCGTAGTCGCGTCCCCCGACGATGGCGCGGATGCCGCCGCTTTTGTTGTCCAGCGCAATGGCGGCTGCTTGCAGGTAGGGTGCAGATTTTTCACCATCCAGAACAGCGCCCGCGAATTCACTCATCGGCTTATGCGGGTAGCCGGGCTGGGCCTCGACAGCCTGCAACCGGTCGCGCACGGCCTGCTCGGCGGCGGCTTGGAGCGGGCCGTCGATTGTGGTGTAAATTTTCAGCCCGCCCTCGTTCATCTGTCCCGGCTCCAGCACGAGTTCCAACTCGCGGAGTATGGCATCCATCGCCCAGTTGTCCTCCGGCGAGGTTTTGATACGAGGCATGGCGAGCAGAGGGCTCGCCGAAGCCTCGTCGTATTGCAGGGTGGTGATGAAACCCAGGTCGCGCATGCGGCCAAGCACTGTGTTGCGCTCGCGCAGGGAGCCTTCTGGATTGTTGAGGGGTGAAAAGCGGTTGGGGCTGCGAATGAGGCCGGCGAGGGTCGCCGACTCGGGGAGATTGAGTTTCGAGGCCGGTTTCCCAAAGTAGGTCTGGCTTGCCGCTTCGATGCCGTAGGTGCCGGAGCCGAAGTAAATGCGGTTCACATAGGCCTTGAGAATTTCCTCCTTGGTGAGTTCGGTCTCGATGCGGAAGGCCAGCGCGGCCTCGATAAGTTTGCGGTGGAGGTTTTTTCCCCCGAGAGGAAAGCTGTTTCTGGCGAGCTGCTGTGTGATCGTGCTGGCGCCCTCGCGAAAGCCGCCGAGGAAGAGGTTGCGCACCACGGCGCGGGCGATGCCGATGGGATCGATGCCGTGGTGTTTGTAAAATCTCGTGTCCTCGCGACTGATGAGCGCGTTGTAGAAATCATTCGAAACCTTGTCGAACGGCACAACCACACGGGTCTCTCCGGCGAGGCGGGAGTAGTATTTCCCCTCGTGATCGTAGATCACCGAGCGCTCATCCATTTCGTGAATCTCCGTGAGATCGAACAAATGCGCCCAGCCATAATAGCCGGCTCCGACGATCGACCAAAGCAGCGCGGTCACGATCCCGATCTTGAGCAGCGAGACCAGCAGGACATGGCGCTTTTTGTGGCGCTCCTTGGCGAGCGGCTTTGCGGCGCGGCGCGGCTTTTTGCTGGATTTGGGCTTGGGCACTGGAGGGGATTAAAGCATTTTACGGGGAAATCCGACACGCAATCTTCCTGACAACCTGTGAAAATTCAAATCCTCACCATCTTCCCCGATGTCTGCCGAAGCGTTTTTTCGGAGAGCATTCTAAAACGGGCACAGGAAAAAAATCTCGCCACACTTGAAGCGGTGGACCTCCGCAAATGGACCAAGGACCGTCACCGCACGGTGGATGACGCACCCTACGGCGGCGGACCAGGAATGGTCATGAAGATCGAGCCCATCGACCTCGCGCTTTCCGAAATCCGCTCCCCCGCATCCAAAGTGATCCTCCTCACACCGCAGGGGCGCAAATTTTCCGACTCCATCGCCCGCGAACTCGCCAAGGAAACCGACCTCATTTTTCTCTGCGGCCACTACGAAGGCATCGACCAACGCGTGGCGGACCACCTCATCGATGAGGAGATTTCAATCGGCGACTATGTCCTCACCAGCGGGGTGCTGCCCGCATTGGTCGTCACGGATGCCGTCGTGCGGCTCATCCCCGGCGTTCTTGGCGACGAGGAGTCGGCCCAACAGGATTCGTTTTCTGCTGGCATCCTCGACCACCCGCACTACACCCGCCCTGCCGAATACAAAGGCTGGAAGGTTCCCGAAATCCTGCTCGGCGGCAACCATGCGGCGATTGAGAAATGGCGGCGTGAGACGGCACTCGAAGCCACACAAAAGAGGCGACCAGACTTGCTCGCAGGATAAAGCGCCGGGGCGACATGCGATCTACGATAAATGAGAACAGAACCACCAAGCGGATTGAATGAGGAATGCCATGTTGATGAGGTGAAAAAGCGGAGCTGTTTGCTGGGGGCCTTCCTTGGCGACGCGCTGGCGATGCCGGTTCATTGGTATTACGACCGGGCAGCCTTGGCGCGGGACTACGGTCGCGTCGTCGATCTTGTCGCTCCCAAAAATCCGCATGCGGACAGCATCCTTTGGCGCTCGAGTTACACGGCTCCAAATCCCAAAGGAGAAATCCTGCACGAGCAGGCCGCATACTGGGGAAGGCGCGGCATCCACTACCACCAGTTCCTGAGGGCGGGAGAAAACACGCTGAATATGCAGCTCGCTCTGGAATTGCTCTCCGTGCTGCGCGAGCACGGAAATTACGACAAGGCCGACTATCTCAAGCGCTACATCGATTTCATGACCACGCCCGGTCGGCACCGTGACACCTACATCGAGGAATGCCACAGGAACTTCTTCACCAAATACGCACGCGGCAAAAAACCGGAGGACTGCGGCGGAGATGACATCCACATTGGCGGATTGGCCCATGTCCCGATTCTGGCCACATGGTATGCCGACAAGGAA
>JAPLTI010000094.1:1513-3959 GCA_026398285.1 Verrucomicrobiota bacterium | reverse complement strand
ATGGGGTGGAGTTGCCGGAAAAATTAACCACGGAGGACACGGAGAGCACGGAGGGGAGAAGGAGGCTTTTGTTTTTGGGGCGGATTCATCCTAAGAAGGGGCTCGTGGGGGCGCTGCGGGCTTGGGTGGACATTCAGAATTCAAAATCCAAAATTCAAAATTCGAAGCAGTGGCAGTTCGTAATCGCAGGGTGGGATCAAGGAGGGCATGAGGCAGAGTTGAAGGCGCTTTGTGGCGATCTTGGATTGCGGATTGCTGAGTGCGAAGAGGCAGAAGACTTAAAACTTAATTCTTACAAACTTAAAACTGAGGGCGCTCTTGATATACAGGCGGGGCTGCGCCCCGAGAATGGGTCAAGCCGGAGGTTGACCCTCCCGGATGTCGATGTTGTGTTTTTTGGGCCGGCTTTTGGGAAGGAGAAGGAGGCTCTTTTGCGGGGTGCGGAGGCTTTTATTTTGCCGAGTTTTAGTGAGGGGTTGCCGATGTCGGTTTTAGAGGCGTGGGCATATGGGCTGCCGGTGGTGATGACGCCGGAGTGCAATTTGCCGGAGGGGTTTGCTTCTGGTGCGGCGCTCGAAATTCGGAATTCGGCCGGAGGTTTTGAGGGGATGCGGACCTTGATTGAAATGACTGATCAAGAGCGTGTGGCAATGGGAATGCGTGGTAGGCGCTTGGTGGAGGAGAGGTTCACCTGGCCGAAAGTGGCGGCACAGATGCGTCGGCTGTATGAGGAGTTGCTGGGGAGATAGAGAGATCTGAGGCTGCTTTTTTGAGAAACCGCGCTGGGCGAGGACCTGCGCGGTTTTTTTGTACCTTTATGATTTCGAGATCTGTTCGAGGCGGCGGAGGTATTTGTAGGAATAGAGTCCGGTCGAGTGGCCGTCGGCCCAGCGGGGTTGGATGGCGTAGCCTCCCACGGTCTGCCAGGAGGTGAGGTCGAAGCTACGGTCGTTGTAGGTCACGGCGGGGAGGGCGACTTGGCCGAGTACATCGGGTTCACCTCCGCAGGCGGCGCAGGGGCAGTGGCGGCGGAGGAATTCGAGGGGGAGGTAGGATTCGCTGCTGTCGTTCCACGCGATGGCGAGTTCGGCTCCGATTTTTTGGATGGCAGTGGGCTGGAGTGGAGGTGTCATTTTATTTTAGCGGGCGAGTTTGGTGATGTGCGGGGGCTTGAGGTAGATGGGCTCGGCGGGGCCTGCCTGGGCGGCACGGCGGGCAAGGTGGATTGCTTGCGGGGAGGCGCAGTGGGCGTGCTCGATGAGCGGGGAGGTGGTGAAAACAGGGACGCCCGGCGTGAGTCGAGACTTGGCTTCTTCGGGCGTAAGGAGTGCGGGGGGAGACGCGAGGCGGTCGTGAAGGATGTGTGCGTGGAACCATTGGTTTGCACGGGCGTCGCCTAGGACATGGTATTCATGGGGTTCGTAGCCCAGGAGGGAGCAGATGCCTTGGAGCGGCGCTGATCGAGCGCGGGAGAGTCCCCATGCAGCGGCGATGGAGGCGCGGAGGGAATTGTAGCTTCCGGGGCCGGTGCCGACGAGCACGAGGTCCAGCGAGTGAATTTGACGATTGGTTTGTTCGAGGGATTCAAAAAAGGCTGTGCCGCGACCGCGCGGGTTTTCAAATGAGCACTCGTGGAGAACTTCGCTATCGCGGGTCAACGCGATGCTGCCAGTAGCGCTGGAGCACTCGATGGTGAGAATCGTCATGGCTGGATTTGGATGAGGCGGCCGGAGCCTTTGATGGATAATACAAGGCGCAGCGTGTGCGGCGGGAGTTCCTCTGCAAACTTGCCGCCCCACTCGATGGCGATGATGCCATCGCCTGCGAGGTAGTCGTCGAAGCCCAGCGGAGCAAGATCGGCGGAGGATTCGATGCGGTAGAGATCCATGTGGACAAGGGGCAGGTGGCCTCCGTGGTATTCATGGATGAGGGTGAATGTGGGGCTGGATACCTCGCGCGGGTCGCAGCCGAGTGCCTTTGCGAGGCCTTTGACGAAGCAGGTTTTTCCTGCGCCCATGGGGCCTTCGAGGCTCAGGACGGCGTGCGTTCCGAGGCAGGCAGCGAGATCTTGCGCGACTTGGCGGGTGTCCTCCTCGGTCGCGCAAAGGCGTTCCCCGCGAGGGAAGGTTTTTTCGATTTGCGGGTTTGCCATGAGGGGTGGAAATTAGTTCGCTCGTTTGCAGGATGACAACATCTTCCCTTCTTGTGTGTTTCAGGCTGCTTGTGGTTTTGCTGTCCGGCACGGCGGCCTTCTGCCTTGTGGGGTGTGATTCGCCAGGCGGAACGATTCGGGAAATCCGCAAGAATCTGGATGCCTTCAAAGCTGCTCCCAGTCAGCCGGCGCTGGAGAAGCTCGAGAAATCCTTTGTGAAAATCGATGCCGCCATTAAGGATCTGGAGGCGAAGGAAGATCTGGCTCAAGCGGATCTCTTCCGTCGGCAGGCGA
>JAPLTI010000094.1:0-1506 GCA_026398285.1 Verrucomicrobiota bacterium | reverse complement strand
AATGCGGGCGGCCTTTATTAAATGGAGCGAGGAACAAGCGGCGAAACAGGCTGCGGGCGGCTCAGGCGAATGATGGCAGTGAGCTGAGGGCGGGGCCTTTGAGCGAAGCTTCGAGGGCGCGGAGATTTTTATCCAAGTGATCAAGATTGAACTTAGCTACGGCGAGTTGTGCGGCCTCGCGCATGGCCTGCAAGCGCTCGGGATCTTCGAGCAGCGTTTTTAGCCGATCCGCCAGAACTGCGGCATCCCTCGGAGGGACGATAAATCCATCGAGGCCTTCGGTGACGACGCGGCCGCAATTCGGCGTGGTGATAACCGGCAGGCCGTGGGCCATCGCCTCGAGTTGCGTGAGCGCGAAGCCATCCGAGATCGTCGGCAGAATAAAAATATCCGCGCGTTTGTAGAACTCGCGCACGCGATCGCGGGTCACGGCGCCGTGGAAACGCACATTCGGCGGGGCTTTCACGACGAACTGGTCAGCGATGGCAATGGGGCCGGCGAGGTCGATCTGGATGTTTTCGCTTTTCAGGAGTTTTGCTGCTTCGAGAAGGTATTGGATGCCTTTGCGAAGGTTGACTTGTCCGAGGAAAAGCACGCGGAGCGGCTCGGATTCAGGCTTGAGCGGGACGGGGGAAGGCTCTTCAGAGGAATCTTCGGCTTCGTAGGCGAGGGGAATGATATGGATCTTATCGGCTGGGACGCCCTGCTGAACGAGCGCGTCGAGGGTCCACTGGGAATTCACCATGATGGCGTCGGCGAGGGCCCACTCTGCTTTGCGCCATGCGAAGTATTCCTCTGGCACAAGGATCGGCGTCTTCGCCCAGTCGGGCCATAGTTTTTCCTCTTCGCGCACCATTTCAACCTCGGTCCGTGAGGGGTCCATCTGGCCGACTATGCAGACGGCGCCTTGATCTTTGGCCCATGCGGCGGCTTCGAAAAAACCGGTGTCGTAGCCAAAAAAGATCGTATTCTCCCAGTGTTGCTCGCGGCGGCGTGCGAGGCTTGAGCGGACCTGTTTGCCGAATCGACTGCCGATGCGGAGGAACTCGCTGTAGGGGTCAGTGGCAGGGCGGAAGCGTTTGCGGAGGCCATCCAACACGGCAGTTGTATTAAAGGAATAAACCTCGGCATCGGTCAGGTCCTCGTGCCGCCTGCTGGAGAGGCGGGGAGACCGGGCGAGTTTTTGCCAAAGTCCTTGCGACCAGTAGTCCGTAAAAAGCGCTTCCAGCTTGCCCGAGCGGTGCAGCACGCGCGGTATGGCATAGTGTTCCCGCGCTCCGATCTGCGCGCAGATCCAGGAGGTGGACGGGGCGTGGACTTTGAAGAGTTGCTTTGCGATGTCCCTAAAAAAACAGCTTGAGTGACGGCTGGGGAGCTTAAAAAGAGAGGCTGGATTTTTCCTTGCCGCTGGATGGGTGCGGTGGTTGATTGCGGAGCGTCGCACAGGGCTTCGGCGCGGTGCGAGAAACGCAGTTTTCCCTGGGGGTATAGCTCAGTTGGTAGAGC
>JAPLTI010000122.1 GCA_026398285.1 Verrucomicrobiota bacterium | reverse complement strand
CTATTACACCGGAGTTGTCTTTGAAATCTTCGACCGCTCCAAAAACCTGCGCGCCTTGGCGGGCGGTGGCCGTTACGACGGGCTCATCAAAGGCCTCAGCGACGGCCATGTGGACCTGCCTGCTATCGGATTCGGCATGGGCGATGTTGTGCTCGGTCACCTCATTGACGAAACGCCTGCCGCTGCCGCCCAACTCCAATCCGCAATCGCCGCATCGTGCGATGCCTATGTCATCATTGCCGACGAATCCCGCCGCGCCGAGGCCCTCCACATTGTCCAATCCTGTCGAGAACTCGGCCTTGCCACCGATTTCCCACTCAAAGCCGCCAAAATCGGGAAGCAATTTCAGGAAGCCGAAAACCTCGGTGCCCGCCACGCCATCGTCGTCGGCCAGGAATGGCCGCTCGTAAAACTCAAACACCTCTCCACCCGCGCCGAGGAATCCCTCGACCACAGCGCGCTGGCTTCGAAACTTAAAACTTAATTCTTAAAACCTAAAACTCCGCCATGTCCTACCGCACCCATCATTGCAACGCCCTCCGCTCCGAACATTCCGGCCACGAAGTCACACTCTGCGGTTGGGTCGCCTCCCGCCGCGACCACGGCGGGCTCATCTTCATCGACCTCCGCGACCGCGAGGGGATCACACAGGTGGTTTTTCGTCCTGAAGAACACGCCGAGGCTTCGAAAAAATCCCACGAATTGCGCAGCGAGGATGTCATTCGCGTCACTGGCAAAGTCGCTCCCCGTCTGGCTGGAACCGAGAATGCGAAGTTGGCTACGGGCGCGATTGAAGTCGTCGCCTCCGCGCTCGATATCCTCAATGCCGCTGAGGTCCTGCCATTCCAGCTCGACGACAAGGTTTCCAACGAAGACCTCCGTCTCACCTACCGCTACCTCGACTTGCGGCGCGAGCAAATGAGTCGCAACTTGCGCCTCCGCCACCGCGTTGTGAAAACCATGCGCGATGTCATGGACTCCGAGGGTTTCCTCGAAATCGAAACGCCGATCCTCTCGAAGAGCACACCCGAAGGCGCGCGCGACTTCCTCGTGCCATCCCGCCTCACGCCGGGAGCCTTCTACGCGCTTCCACAGGCTCCGCAGCAATATAAGCAACTCCTCATGGTCGCCGGTGTGGAAAAGTATTTCCAAGTCGCCCGCTGCTTCCGCGACGAGGATCTCCGCGCCGACCGTCAGCCGGAGTTCACCCAGCTCGATGTGGAGGCCTCGTTCGTCACGCAGGACGATATTCTCGGTCTCATGGAGAAAGTCCTCGCCGCTGTGTTCTGCGAGACCAAAGGCATCGAAATTCCGACGCCCTTCCCGCGCCTGACCTACAAGGAGGCGATGGACCGCTTCGGCAGCGACAAGCCGGACACCCGTTTCGGTATGGAAATCACCGACCTCGGCGACATCTTCCGCGACACGCAGTTCAAGGTCTTCCGTGGCGCCCTAGACGGCGGAGGAGTCGTGAAGGCGATCAACGCTTCCGGCCTCGCGTGCATCACCACAGGCCAAATTGAAAACCTCACGGAACTCGCCAAACAAGCCGGCGCAAAAGGCCTCGCGTTTATCAAAGTCGAAAACGGCGAGTGGAAATCTCCGATCGTTAAATTCTTTACCGACGCCGAAAAGGCCGCTCTCACCGAGCGTTTGGCCATCAAAGAAGGCGACCTCATTTTGTTCGGTGCCGACAAATGGGAAACCGCCTGCGAAACCCTCGGCCGCGTGCGCCTGCGCGTTGCCGAAATGCTGGATACCCTCAAAGGATCGACCGCCCTCAATTTCCTCTGGGTCGTCGATTTTCCGCTCCTGGCCTGGAGCGAGGAAGAGCAGAAATGGAACGCCGTTCACCATCCGTTCACCCGTCCTTGCGCGGACGACCTTGCGCTTCTCGAGTCGGGCGAATACGGCAAAATCCGCGCTGTGGCCTACGATGTCGTTCTCAACGGCGTTGAAATCGGCGGCGGCAGCCTGCGAATCCACGAATCTGACCTCCAGTCGAAGATGTTCAGCGTTTTGGGCGTCAACGAGGAGAAACAACAACTCCTCTTCGGCCATATCCTCAAGGCCTTCAAATTCGGCGCGCCACCGCACGGAGGCATCGCTCTCGGCTTGGATCGCTTGGTCATGCTCATCGCCGACGAAGATAGTATTCGCGATGTGATCGCATTCCCGAAAAACAACCGAGGTGTCGAGATGATGACCCAGTCTCCTGCGGAGGCTGATTTCAAGCAGTTGCGCGAGCTTTACATTCAGAGCACGGCGAAGAAGCCAGCGTGAGTTGACCTTATTGACTTTGTTGACCTCACTGACGCGCCGTCAGTGAGGTCAACCCGGTCAATGAGGTCCCTCTGCCGGTCGCGTGCCTTTGCACTCGGGGTAGGCCGAGCAGCCCCAAAACGAGCCTTTTGCCGACTGGCGCTCGCGCATGGGCTTGCCGCATTGAGGGCATTCCGGCGAGGGCGGTTTGTTTTTTTCGCGCGCCTCGAGGCGTTTGGTCATGAGGCGTTCGCTGAAGCCGCCAGTCTCCTCAAAAGCCTTTCCCTGCGCCTCGATCTGGTTTTTCAGCATGTTGAGCGCCCGCCCGATGATGAGTAGCAAGGCGTTTGCCACGACCACGGCATCTGGGGAGTCGAGCCACCGCGCATATTTCCTGCGCTGCTCCAGGGCGTGTTTTGCCGACTCGTGGACCATGTCATCGGTGAACGGCGCATCGTCGATGGAAATGGCATTCACGGCCCTCGCTTCGGAAGAGTGCACCGACCAAGGGAGTTCTTCCCGGTCGAGGATGAAAACCTCATAGTCGCCACGCAGTTCGCTCAGGCTCGCCCGTGCGACATCGGTGAGTTTCATCTCGGTATCTTTTGATGTCGCAGAGCGCTCCGAGCCTTCGATGATATTTTGCCGCCCGCTGCGCGCGGCTTGGGTCATTTGGTCGTATTGACGGCCCTTCGGATCGTAAAACTTCTTCTCCGCCTCGCGCGAGTCGTGTGTCAGAAACCGTCGGCAAAACCGAAGGGTCTCAACCTGCACAATCGTCGCCAAGGTGAAGGAGTGCAGTCGCCGGAAACCGCCGCGTTTGTCGAAGAGTTCTGCCATGCGGAAAGCCTTCTATGTCTCGCTTGGCGGCGTCAAACCCACCTCTGTAAATTTCCCGTCACAAAGCCCATCCCCCAACTGTCAATGCGGTCAACCGGGTCAATCAGGTCAGCCCCGCCAAAAACTTCGCCGCCTCGCGGCGTATGGTCTCGCGCTCAGCTTCCGGGCGTTTGCGCCAGGCACTCACCATCATGCTGGTGCGAGGATTCGAGGCGAAGCGGTCGGCGTGGCGGTCGTAGAAATCCCAGTAGAGAAGGTTGAAGGGGCATGCGCCGGGGCCGGATTTCTTGTTGGGGTCGAAGTTGCAGCCTGAGCAGTAGTTGCCCATCTTTGAAATGTAGGCGGCGGAACCAGCGTAGGGCTTGGTGGCCATGAAGCCGCCATCGGCGTGGAGGGCCATGCCAAGGACATTGGCGGCCATGACCCACTCGTGCGCGTCGATATACATTTCCAAAAACCAGTCATGCGCCTCCTGTGGGCTGATCCCGGCGAGGAGGAGGAAATTTCCAAGGATCATGAGCCGTTGAATGTGGTGGTTGTAGGCGGTGTCCTTAACCTCCCGTATCACGCAGCTCAGGCAGTTCATGTCCGTCTCTCCACTGTAGAAAAAAGCGGGCAGCTTGCGCGTCGCACCGAGTCCGTTTGATTGCAGGTAGTCCGGCATTTTTAGCCAATACACGCCGTTCACGAACTCCCTCCAGCCGATGATCTGCCGCACAAATCCTTCGACAGCGGCGAGGGGAGCATGGCCCGATTTGTAGGCCCGCTCGGCTGCGGCGACGCATTCCATCGGCAGGAGAAGTCCGAGATTGAGCGGAGCGGCAATCAGGCTGTGGAACATCGTCTGCGAGTCTTGCAGCATGAGGTCCTGATAATCGCCAAAAAGCGGGAGGCGTTTTTCGACGAATTGGCGCAGTGCTTCAAGCGCCCCGTCGCGCGTGGTCGGCAGCCAGCAATCCTCGGCACGGCCGACATCGTCAGGAAACCATCGGTTCACCTCGCTGATGACCTCAGCCAGGATCAGGCTCTGACCTCGCCGAGATGTGATCGCGGCTGGAGGCTGGGGAGCGCCGTCCTTTTTCCAATCCCGCACGGTTTTGCGATTCTCTGCATCGTAATTCCAAGCGCCACCTTCGGGTTCACCGTCATCGCGCATGAGAATCCCGAGCTTTTGCCGCGCTTGGCGGTAGTGCGCTTCCATGAGGAGTCGCTTCTTTCCTTTGCCGAAACGAAAAAACTCCTCACGCGGCGTGACAAATTGACAAGTTGGCGTGACTCGCACGGGGATTCCACTCGCTGCCATGGAATTCAGTTTTTCGTGCTGCGACCAATTGTTCGGCTCCATCACGAGCAGTTCATCCGGGCCGTATTGTAAGTGGTCGTTTAGCGCATCAAGCCAGCTCGGCGCATCCGCCATTTTCCGGTAATCTACCTCCCACCCGTGCTCGCGAAGACTCTTCGCAAACTCCCGCATTGCGGCAAATGAGGATGGTATTTTTCATGAATGGAATGCCTCGGAGATGCAGCGCTTTCTGGATCACGAGATTCTCACAAACCGGCTTCCAGGGAGTTGGCGGACGAGTTTTTTCATTTCGAGAGTCAACAGAGTGGTAGAGACGGTATGGCTTGGGAGGCCGCTGCGCTCGATGATGGTGTCGATGTGGGATTCATCGTCCCCGATGGCTGAGTGGACTTGCGCCTCGTTGCCCGAGAGTTCAGGCGCTCGGGCTGGAGTGAGTTGGGGTTTTTCGGCAAAGAGAATGCCCATGTCGTCGAGGATGTCAGCGGCGGAGGTGATGAGTTTGGCCCCCTGCTGGATGAGGCGGTTTGAGCCGATGGCGTTCGGGTTGTCGATGCGGCCCGGAACGGCGTAGATCGAGCGTCCTTGCTCGCCGGCCTGGTTTGCACTGATGAGTGCGCCGCTGCTCGCTCCTGCCTCTACGACGAGCACTCCGAAGGAACAACCGCTGATGATCCGGTTGCGCATGGGAAATGTCTGGCGGTCTGCTTTCACGCGCATGGAAAACTCGGTGATGACCGCGCCTGAGGTGGCGATCTTGTCGGCGAGTTCCTTGTTTTCCGGCGGGTAAAATTCCAACAAGCCACTGCCAAGCACGCCAATCGTTCGGCCCTTGGCTGCGAGGGCGGCCTGATGCGCGGCGGTATCCACTCCACGGGCGAGACCGCTCACCACCGTCACGCCCGCATACGCGAGCTGGTAGGCGAGTTTTTTTGTGCAATCCGAGGCGTAATGCGTGGGCTTGCGTGTTCCGATGACGCCTATGGCATGCCGATCGCGCTCCAGAATGTCACCCATCATGTAAAGCACAGTCGGCGGATCATGGATCTCGCGCAGAAGGGCGGGGTAATCCGGAGAGGCGAGCGTGACGACTTTTGCCCCGTGTTGCTTGACGAGGGAGAGTTCGCCCGAAAGATCCACAAGGCTTTCCCAGCTGTGCAAGGATTTCGCCGCTTCTGGGCCGATGCCATCCACTGCTTGCAAACGCGCTGCCGGAGCATCCAACACTGCCGAGGGCGACCCCAATGCCTCCAACAAACGCCGAACCCGCACCGGGCCAATCCGGGGCACCATGTTCAAAGCAATATAGGCTTCCGACTCGGTCATTGGCGGGGGAGTAAAAACCCGCCCATCTTCAGACCCAAGCAAAAAGCGCCTGCGAGCGAAGGCAGCAGATAAACTGGCAAAGTCCCAACCCTAAGATTACGGTTTCACACTAGGGTATGGAAATGTCCGAGATTCAACGCATCAAAGCTGCGGTGCCCGGCCTTGTGTGGTCCAATACAAAGGCTCCGTTGGAAGTCTATGTTCGTGCTGCCCTCCTACGTCCAAGGTTCTTGGAGATTTTAAAAATCGTTTCCGTGATCGGGTTAGGTCGGGTGAAATATGAATGGACTGTCTTGGAGCGCGAGCAATCGCCGGAAGCGCAAAGAGCCTCTTCCTACACCAAGAGAATTCTCAAAAATATCGAGGTGGGGTCCAATCTATGAAGGATGAATTCTTGCCGCTGGCCACTCGAACACTCTGGAGGCAGCTCCAGAACGAAGAGGCCTTGAGAGGATTTATTCTTGTCGGAGGCAGTGCCCTCAGCCTGCGAATCGGGCATCGCCTGAGCGAGGACTTGGACTTTGCTTTCCCTGCAATGAAATTGCCAAGCGTGCAACTCGCGGCTCTGAGGAAGAAATTCCCAGGGTGGACCCCCAACGACAACCCAGCCTCCTATGATGAGTTTCTCAATGCGGGGATGAATTTGCACGACTTCCAGCACGATTATTTGACGGAGGAAAATGTCAAAATCACCTTCTTCGCGGAAGATAGAGATGCGTGGAATTTGCTAACTCCTGGATCGGAATCCGCCCCCCGCGTGGCAGAACTCGATGAAATTTTTGCTTTGAAGGCGCTCGTCTGCGCGAAACGCTCGAATGTGCGTGATTGGTTTGACCTTTACACTCTCATCCAAAACCACGGTTTCAATCTTCACGAGTTCCAAAAAGCTTTCGAAAAATCCAACAGGTTAAAAAATCTGGATATGGCCTTCCAGCGCTTGTGCTCTGGCAAACCCAGTGAGAGTGACCCGGGGTTTGAAGGTCTGCAGCCGAACCCTCCGTCTGTGAAGGAACTGGCTGCTTTCTTCAAGGAGGCCGTCGATCATTACATGGTGGCCGAAAGTGCAGCGGTTCTTAAAAGGCCTCACTCCTCTTAAAAAATAAAGCTGAGCGCGCATGGGCTTGGTAACAGATTAGGGGTGGTGTCGAACAGGGGGTTTCCAGCGTTGGTCAGCTCACTTTTGCGTTCAATTGGTGCGCGCCCCCATTTATCAATGTGGCGTGTCTTTCCATTCTGATTCGTCCCGTGTTTTTATCACAGCCTGCGGCGTTCTCGTCGGCGGGTGTGATTCCGTGGAAGGGCTTTTTGAGGCATTGTGCGCCGACATGCCAGTCGGCGGCAGGCTTCCTGAGTCGGAGGCATTGGCAGAGGCTGCGGGATTGGAGGTGGGGGATGCTGGCATTCTTTCGCGGCATCAGCTTCTGGCTCTGGCCGTCACTGAGAGTGCTTGGAAAGCCGCTGGGCTTTCGCCTGAACGCAATCGTCTGCGCGGGGAGGGGGCGAAGCACCGGTTACCTACCATGGGGTGCGTGAGTGGAAGTTCGCTTGGTGGCTTGGCGGCGATGGAGGGGGATGTGGCCGCCTCTGGAAAGTTTTCGCCGTATTCGATCAGCCGCTGGCGTGGGAATGCGATTGCAGCGGCAGCCACGGTTCGATACGGCCTGGGTGGTGCGGATTTTTCGTTGAATGCTGCGTCGGCGACAGGCGCTCAGATTCTCTATCTGGCTGCTTCACTTGTTGCCTCGGGAATACTCGATGCGGTCGTTGCCGTGGCTGCGGACGCTGCGGTTTCACCCGTTCTGAGATCCGCCATGGGCCGTGGCGGCAGTGTGACGCAAAATTCCGAGTGCCGTCCCTTGAGTGCAGGTCGCTCGGGAATGCTGCCTGCGGAAGGTGCTGCATGCGTGATTCTGGAATCCGCCAGCCACGCCGTGATGCGTGGCGTGGCGCCCCTTGCGGAATGGCTTGGGGGCGGCTGTGCCAATGAATCGAGGCATCTCATGGCTCCCGATCCCGAGGCTCGCGTGCTTGAGGAACTTCTTGTTGCTGCAAAAAATCGCGCCTTGCGTCGGGATGGTGGCGAGTTGCCGGTGGACTGGATTTCGCTCCATGCCACTGGAACGCCCCGCTTCGATGCGGCGGAGATTTCCTGCGTTCGTCGGGTTTTTGGGGGCCATCTGCCTTGGATTTCCGCCATGAAAAGAACGACGGGGCATGCATTGGCTGCCTCTGGGCTTTTGGAGGCAACTCTGCTCGCTGAGGGGTTGCGCGCTCGAAAGTTGCCGGCTTGGCCAAGGAATATCGATCCTTCCTTTGGGCTGCCCGAAGACCCGCCGCACCCATCGCAGTCGCCCTCCACAGCGGTTCAGATTGGTCAGGGCATGGGGGGCACTGTCGTGGTTAATGTTCTGAGCCAGATGTGAGGCTGCTGGTCGCGGTGTCGCCGATCCACTGCTGGAGGAGTTCGCTCCACTCCCCGGTCATCATAAATTGCAGCATGGCTTCGTTGATTTGTTTGTAGCTCGGATGCCCTTCGCGGATCGGAATAGCGAGGAAAGCTTCACGAAGGCGGAAGGAGGGAATGTTGATGTGAACGGGGGGCTTTCGCCTGGCGAATTCGCGTCTCACATAGGACAGGGTGTTGCGGTCACCCACGACGGCTTCGATTTTACCTGCCGCCAGATCATCGAATGCCTCCGGGATGCTCTCGTATTCATGCGTCATGACTCCGATGCGGCGGAGGATTTCCGAGGAGAGGGAACCATGGAGTGTTCCACAGGAAAGGTGGTTGAAATCCGAGATGCTTTCGATGCTGTTTGATATCTGCGCCGTGGACATGCTGGAGGTGACTGTGGCTGTGAACGCCGAGACGAGCACCACGCCGAAGATCATCCAGAAAACCGCTATGATCCGCCCGGCTATGGTGGCCGGTGTTTTGTCGCCGTAGCCGACAGTGGTCATGGTGACCGCTGCGAACCAGAGGGCTGACCCTATGCCGGTGATGCCGCCATGAAAGTGCCCCGTGCCGTGATGCCGCTCGGCGAACCAAAGCAGGAGGCTGATCGCGAGCATGGCCACGAAGATGCTGATGAGATATTTGGCGATCGTCCAATTGAAAAAATCCTTGAGAACGCTTTTCCATGCGGCTTCCCAACTGACTTTGTTCAGCGCGATGCAGAGGCTTGATGTCAGGAAGGGCTGGGTGAAATCCACGATTTTCTCGGCGGCTGGAGTCACTTCAATCTCGCCGGCTGCTGCATCGATTTTCCCATTCGCCACCTGCTGTATCAAATCCTCATAAGGAACCTCGACAAACTCGATGGGTAACCCCGTGGCTTCGCTGATTCCCTTCCAAAGCCCCGGAGCAAGGCCAGTCCAACTGCCGTCCGGGTTTTTCAAGGCATAGGGCGGCTTCTCGTGAATGCCGATGCGCAGTGGCGGTTTGGCGTCGGTCGCCTGCAAACAGGAGAGAGTGCACGCCAGAAGCAGCGCAAACAACGCGTGGCGCGTTAAGAGTCGTCTCAAGGCGCTTGGCAAAATCCCTCCCGCATTATTGACCTCGCCGGATGCGTGATCCGGGGAAGTTGACAATGAAACGCCATACGATCTTTTCGCGGTTCTCGATTTCCCAAGTCTCGGGATTCACCTTGCTAGGGACTTCGTAGCGGCGGATGTCGATGACCGTGTCGTAGCCTCGGTCTGCAAAAATATCGATGATCATCGCCAACACGAGCGGGTCGGCGAGCAGGGGATTCTCTGAGTTGATGTGGGCCCGGCCGGACATGTTGTGGCGGCGGATGATGGGCATGAATTTTTCATCAATGAGGGCCACGGATTGCTCGAAGAGGTCTGGGTTCTCGGCGTTGTAGGAGTCCAACCGCATGACGAGTTCCTGGCGAGCGTGGATGCTGAGCTCGCGGGCGATCGGGATGCGGGAAATCCGGTCGAAGGTGCTCTGGTCGAGCTCCAGCGAGCTTTGGTAGCGAAGTTCGTCCTGAATGCGCCGCTGCACTTCATCCACCGTGCCGTGGGCATTCACATAGTGGTAGTGGAAGACTTGGCGCAGTGTTTTCAGCGACTCGTAGGTGACCTCTTTAAAAGTGCGGTAACGGTTGCGGGCCGCCTCATCGGACAAATCCGTGGCGCGCGTCTCGACCATCTCGCCCACTCCGGAAGCCTCCACGGCGGCATTGTGGGCGCGGGCGCGTTCGCCACGGAGAATCTGACGGCGGACGGATTCGGCCTCGTCCACGAAAAGAACAACGATATGGAACATCGGTTTGCGAAACTGCGCCGCAAGCGGGGTTCCGATATACTGGTGGCGGAGGGCGTTGAGTTTTTCGTGGAGCAGGCGCAGGCAGAGGACCTGAACCTTCGTGCGCGGGTAGCCATCCACCACGACGCCGGTTTGGTTTTCCGGATGTAGGAGCGCCCTCAAAAGCAGGCCGGTCACCTCGCGACCAAATCCTGCCAAGCGGCATTGAAAATGAGATTGGCGTCTTTGACTTCCAGATCGACGGCTTGCGAAGCGCTGGGTTTGGAAGTTGATGCCTGAGGAGCCGAGTCTTGTGATGTTTTCATCAAAATGTCTCCTAAGATTGGCAGGGATTCCCCCGAATCTCAATGTGTTTCACCCGATCAGTTCGCCGACAAGCTCCGCGCTCAACCCTGTAAGGGAATCAGAGTCCAGGAGTTCCATGCTGAGTGTTTTCTTTTTGGCCTGCATTTCGAGCACGCGTTCCTCCACGGTGTTGCGGGCGATGAGTTTGATGGAAGTGACGACATTTTGTTGACCAATGCGGTGGGCACGGTCGGTGGCCTGGGCTTCCACAGCCGGATTCCACCAAGGGTCGAAGTGGATGACTGTGTCCGCGCCAGTGAGATTGAGTCCAACGCCGCCGGCTTTGAGGCTGATGAGAAAAACGGAGATTGAGGAATCGGATTGGAAGCGCTCGACCACAGTGGCGCGATCCTTGGTGGATCCATCCAGACGGCACCAGGTAATGCCCGCCTCGTCCAGCGCGGGGGCGATGAGGTCGAGCATGGAGGTGAATTGGCTGAAGACCAGCGTGCGGTGGCCGCCATCCACGGCTTCGCCGAGGAGTTCCAGCAGAGCGTCGATTTTCGCCGAGGGCGCTTGGGATTCCCTGTTCAAAAGCCGCAGGTCGCAACACGCCTGTCGCAGGCGGAGGAGGGCTGTGAGAACCTTCATGCGAGCAGCTCCGCCCGACTCGCGCATAGCATCGACTTCGGCGCGGGCGGAGATCTGGAGTTGAGTGTAGGCGGCCTTTTGTTCGGGGGTAAGCTCCACTTGCACGACTTGTTCGATTTTGGGCGGGAGTTCCTTGAGGATTTCCGACTTCGTGCGGCGAAGCATCCAGGGTCTCACGCGCCGGAGTAAGCGCGGCCAGACTCCAGCGGATTCCCCGGCAGCCAGCGGTTTTTCGTAACGGTCTTGAAAATCCTTTCGCGTGCCGAGATAGCCCGGCAGCAGGAAGTCGAAGAGAGACCAGAGGTCTCGGATGGAGTTCTCAAGCGGGGTTCCGGTGAGGATGAATCGAGCCTTCGAACGGATGGCACATGCCGCCCGCGCATTTTGGCTCCCGGGATTTTTGATGTGCTGGGCCTCATCGAGTGTGGTCGTCGAAAAGACGAATGCTTTGTAATGCTCGGCGTCGCGACGCAAGAGGGCGTAGCTGGTGATGATCAGTTCGTGCTCCGGGATCTTGGCGAATTGTTCTGATCGTCCCGCGCCTTCGATCGTCAGCACTCGCAGGCGGGGACAAAAAGCAGTGGCTTCGCGGCTCCAATTCCAGACCAGGGATGAAGGACACACAACAAGGTGTGGACCTGGCAGGGCTTCCACCATGGCAAGCGTCTGAATGGTTTTTCCCAGACCCATCTCATCGGCCAGCAATCCTGCCGAGCCGCTGCGGGCGTTTTTTAAAAGCCAAAGCGCTCCTTCGACCTGATACGGACGGAGGCGTTCGCGCAGTGGTCCGAGAGAGTCCGTCTTTAGTGCTGGCTGGAGGGTAGGGGGTTGCCTCGTCCACTCGGCGATGCTGGATTCAATGTATCCGCGCTGAGATTCGCGGAGCTTGTATGCACCGCGTTCTTGCGAGGGATCGCAGTCTCGAAGCACCTCCTCCAAATCGGTAGCGAGGTCGGCATCAGGCACGGCAATGCGTCCATCGGCGAGACGGAGCTGGGGTTTTCCGCTTTGAAGCAGGCGTTGCAGGTCCTGAGCGCTGAGAATGGCCTCATTCCCGGCTGTGAAGTGAACATGAAAATCCAGCCAACCATCGCTGCGCTCCTTGAGCGCAAAGCGGGGTTCGAAGCGGACGATGTCCTTGGTGACATGTTGAAAGCGCTCGCCTTCCTGGATGCTCCATTCGTTTTTGAGGCGTGGCAGCTCGGTGGCGTAAAATTTCACGACGGCATCCTCGCCGCGCAACACGGCCTTGCCTTTCTCGTTTTCAAATCCGCAGCCGACAAGTCGGGCCAGAGCGGCAGCCTCGGCGGATGGATTCTGCATGCCGGGCTGCGAGTAATGAAAAGAAATCACCCCCTCGAGGTGGCGGAGCGAGCCCTCGATCGAAAATTCAATGCGAGGGGTCTCGGATGTGGCCGCGAAGGCCTGTGCAGTTGGAGCCGATGCCTGGGCGGGAGTCGCACGCTTTGGAGCCGGGGCGATCATTTCGAGTGCTGCGGCGATCGAGTGGGCGCAGATGAGACCTCGCTGGCGGGAGTCCCGACACGGGCAGAGATTTTCGATATCCACCGGATTCTTGATTTTCAGCCCTGTCAAAAAATCCCGCCCGCCTTCGCTGATACGAGCCCTCAGCAGGGGAGGCTCGTAAGTGGCGTCGCAAATGCGTCCCGTATCGCGAATCGCCTTCGCCTCTTTGAAGACCGGCCAACCACCGAGTGAGACGAGGAATTTTTCTGTGAGTTCCATGTGATGCGCGGCGCTTGCTGATAGCCCGTCGCCGAGTGTCATGAAATCAGAAACTTCGCATTCTTGACACCTTGCGCGCCGGGGGTTCTACATGGGAAAAATGAAACCCGCCCTCATTGTTGCCACTCTGGCCCTCTCGCTTCTTACCTCCTGCACAACCATCCAAAATCGCAGGGATCTTTACTCTCCGCAGACGGTCGAGGGACCCTACACGCGGATGCTCAAAGACGGGAGCTGGCGCAAACAAAAGCCGGCTGAAGCCCAAGAGGCTCCCGGATCCCAGGTAGACAGCTCCAGTTCGCGTGATTCCAAGGAAGTGAAGCCGCCGGTAGCAGGGTAGTCCTACTGCGCCATTTCCGTAGAGGAAGTCGGCGTTGCGTCTGGCTTGGGAGTTTTGATTTTATCCAGAATATCCGCAAGCGATGGGTCTGCCGTGATCATGGCATCGCGCATGGCCTTCTGGAATGTCTTGGCAGCATCCCGGCGCGCTTCGGGCGTCTGAGCCGCTTTCATAGCGGCCTCTGCGGATTGAACGGCCGGAGCCTGTTTGGCGATCTCGCGGGCGGCTGCGAGGCGGTCGCGCTCAGCGGGGGGCAATTTCTGGAGGGCTGATTCGCCCTGTCCATCGGGACGCGATTTCTTCTCCTTGGTTGCGGGGTCCTTTTCCTTCTTTTTGATGACCTCGCTTAATTGTGTGGCGAGCTCGGGGTCTTTTGCTGCGATCGCATCTCTCACGGCGTCGCGCAATTCCTTCCCGGCCGCCTCAGCCTTTTCACGCAGTGCCTGGATTTTTGGATCTTTCATCGCCTCTTCCCGTGCTTCTTTGAACCGGCTGCGAACATCCTCGGGCAGGCCCTCGATCCATTCGCGTTGCTTCTTCCATTCTCCCGGGCCGTGTTTGGGGGAGTCTGCTGCGGCGGGCGTGGCTGCGGGTTGCTGCGCGGTGGCGAGGAGTGGTGAGCCGCAAAGGGCTGTGATGGCGAGTAGGGTGTGGAGTGGTTTCATTTCTTCAAGGAATCAAACACTCGGAATCTCGAAAAGTTGCGCCTCTCTATTTGGCCGAAGAAATTTCTTTTTGGGAGACGGGCAGGCGGATGATGAATGTCGCGCCATCCCCCGGCGTGCTGCGCAGAGAAATCTGGCCGCCGTGGGCGAGGATGATGTTTTTGACGATCGAAAGGCCGAGTCCTGTTCCTCCCGCATCGCGGGCGCGGTGTTTGTGGACGCGGTAGAATCGCTCAAAGATGTGTGCCTGATCCTCGAGGGGAATTCCTGTTCCGTTGTCGGCGATCGATATTTCCACCCATTCCCCTTCGAGGCGGGCATTGAGTTCGATGATCGGTGCGTTCGATTCGCCATGGCGGATGGCATTGGTCAGAAGATTCCAATAAACCTGTTCAATCCTGTGCTCATCGACTTCGGCGAAGATGGCTTCCTCTGTCCACTGGATCTGAAATTCCGCATTCCTCGTGGCGCCGCCGCTGTCGAGGTTTTCGATGACCCTCTCGGCAATCTTGCGAAGATTGACGCGAGAAAAATACAGCCGGCGCCCCTTGCCCTCCATGCTGGAAATGGTGAGCAGGTCTTCGAGCAGCAGGGAAAGTCTTTGCACATTTCGATGGATCGCCCGGAGCGACACAGTGGTCATCTCGGGATCCTCTGTGGCACCATCCAGCAGCGTTTCCACATAGCCATTGATGACAGAGACAGGGGTGCGGAATTCATGCGAAACATTCGCCACGAATTCCCGGCGGGCGGCCTCCAGCGTGCGGATGGCGGTGACTTCCTGAAACACGATCAGCGCAGCCTGGGGAAGTTCCTCCGAGTCCCTCGACATCGGCGAGACATGGATATCGAAGTGCCGCTGAACAACCGGCCCTGATTGCTGGGTGAATTCAAAGACCAAGGAGAGGTCCTGCTTGCTTCCATCGGTGAGCGTTGCCGAGACGGCCTGTTCAATTTCATGGCGGCGGAAGACCTCGAGCACGGAGCGCCCGACATGAGATTTGGCTGCAGGGAAGAAGGCTTGGAGGGACTCGTTGACGAGGGTTATTCGTTTGTCCCGGCTGGCGACCACTATGCCCTCTTTCATGCCAGAGAGAATGCCGCGCAGACTTAATCCTCCTTCCACCGTTTGCTCATCCAGCGAGCGGAGCCTCTCGGCAATTGTCCGGATGTGTTGTGCGGTGAGTTGATAGGTCGAAGCCTCTGTGTCGAGCGCCGGAAGTTGGAAGTTCCCGCTCGATAGGCGCTGGATGTCTTCCCGGATCCGTCTAAGGGGGCGGATAAATCGATAAACAATCAGCCATGCTGCCACACCCAAGGCTATCAGAAGCAGCAAATTCCACATCACGCTCAAGGTGTGTGGGGCGCGCTGAAGCGGTAGCCTTGGCCTCGGATGGTTTCCACCTTCGACGCGTGATCGCCGAGTTTTTCACGAAGTCGACGCATGTGCGTATCCACGGTGCGAGTGTCCGCGCCTGTCGAATACCCCCATACATCGCTGAGGAGAGTCTCACGCGAGAGGATGCGTCCGCGATTGGTGACGAGTGTGAGAAGGAGCTTGAACTCAATCGTGGTCAGATCCAGTCGCTGATCATCGACTGAGGCTCTGAGCGCGGTCTTGTCGATCGAAATTCCATCTACCTCTAGCAAATTCACCTCTTCGGCCGCGCTACGGATGCGGCGCAGGAGACCTTGGACGCGAAGGACGACTTCCTTCGGACTGAATGGCTTGGTGACATAGTCGTCCGCGCCAATTTCGAGACCTTTCACCCGATCCTTCACCTCGCTACGGGCTGTGAGCATGAGGACGGGAATAGCTGAGGTCTCGCTGTCAGCTTTCAGCGCGCGACAGACCTCAAGTCCTGTCATGCCGGGAAGCATTAAGTCGAGCACTACGGCATCGGGCCTCTTGGAGCGCACTGCAGCGAGTCCAGCATCGCCCGAGTTTGTGATTTGAACTTTAAAACCAGCCTTTTTGAAATGGTAGCGCAGCAAATCCACCACATCGGTTTCATCTTCTACCAATAGCACGGTGTCATCCATAGCGCCTCCTTAGCCAAGGCAGGGACGACCTGCAAGGGGACAAATGCAACAAAAAGATCAGGTCACCGCTTGGTGGTTCAGAAAAAACAATTAAAAACTGAACCGCGGTGACCTGAGTTGTTGTCTCAACTGATAACTTAGACCCGCGCTCAAGAGGGGTGTTCAAAGTTTTTTCAAAAAAATTTTCAGACATCCAAAACCAACCCCACCGGGCAGTGGTCGCTGCCCAGGATATGATCGTGGATGAATGCGGATTTCAGGGCCGGAGCGAGCTTGGCCGAGGCGCAGAAATAATCGATGCGCCATCCGATATTTCTCTCTCGGGCGCCGTTCTGGTAACTCCACCAAGTGTAGCGTCCACCGCCCGGTTCGAAGTGGCGGAATGTGTCCACAAAACCCGCCGCCAGCGTTCGGTCGAAGGCCTCCCGCTCCTCGATCGTGAATCCAGCGTTTTGCGTGTTGTCCTTCGGTCGCGCCAGATCGATCTCGCGGTGCGCGACATTCATGTCGCCACAGAAGATGACAGGCTTGGTTTTTTCGAGCGCTTGGAGGTGGTCGATAAATGCCGGCGTCCATTCCCTCGTGCGGTAGTCGAGTCGCGTGAGCTCCCGCTTGGAGTTGGGCGTGTAAACATTCACCAAGAAAAAATCCCCCATGTCGGCGCTGATGACGCGTCCTTCCTTGTCATGTTCCTCACGGCCTATGCCATTGATGACGGACGTTGGCTTTTTCCGTGTGAGAATCGCCGTGCCGGAGTAGCCGGGCTTGATCGCCGCATTCCAGAAAACCTCGTATCCATCGAATGTCTGCGGCACCTGTTCCTCGCGGGCCTTGACCTCCTGGAGGCAGATCACATCAGGCTTCTCGGCATCCAAGTAATCCATGAACCCCTTGCCGAGTATCGAGCGAATCCCGTTGACATTCCATGAGATCAATTTCATCGCATCAGAGAAACATTCCGCAGGGTCGAACCGCGAGAGCGAAATGACGCGGGGTTTCAGTTTTTCTGCGCCACCGGAGTCTTGCCCCGCTTAAGCGAGCGGGCGTGGTGGAAGAGGTATTGTTGGACATAGCCCGCGTAGGGCCCCAGTCGCCGCCGGGCATAGCGGGCGAGTTCCGCCGCCGTGCCGTCCCGCCCGCCGCGCATGGTGAGCAGGATGCGATGAATCCATGTGTCGATCGGAACGGCATCGAGCCGCTCGTAGGCAAAGAGGAGGATACAGTTCGCCACTTTCACGCCGACTCCGGGAAGGCTCGTGAGCGATTTGCGCAGCATCGGCGTTTTTTGTTTGGCGATGGCATCCAGGCTCAGCCCGCCTTCCGCCAGAATTCGCGCAGTCTGCAGGAGGTTCCCTGCGCGGTAGCCGAGGCCGCAAGCGCGCAGGGCGCTTTCCGAGGCGCCTGCCAACGCGTCGAAAGTTGGATAGGCCGAGACATTGGATCCCTCCACGCGCCTGCCGAACCGCTCGCGGATGGCCAGAGACATGGAGCGGATGTGTGCGACTTGTTTCATCGAACTCGTGATGAAAGTGGCCGTGCATTCCCAATGCGGTTGCCGCAGGATGCGCATTCCCTCGCAGGCGGTGAGCGATGCTTGGCTCATCGGGTCTCTTGGAAACGCGGCGGTGATTTGGTCCAGCGGATGATCCAACGCAAAGTGCCTCGCAATGACACCTGGTTCGCCCTGCGCGACAACGAGGCGCCGGTCTTTTTCAAAAACTCGCGCAGGCATTTCGCCTATGAGTCCGCTCCAGGAGTTGTCCGCGTTCTGGTGCCAGTGAAAAACCTGCCCGCTTTGCAGCGTGGCCTTGAGGTCGATCTGAGCCGAAAAGGGATTCGTCACGCCTCCTCCAGCCAAGCCAGTGCCTTTGTGTAGCTCTGGCGCTCCAAGTAGTGCCTCAGCGTGGGATCGATATCCGGCGGGAGGTTCGCAGCGAGTGTGTCGAGATGCGCCGCTGCCGATTTCAGCGCCTCCAGATGCGCCGCCGCATCGCGGTCGCGGAAGGCGTGGTCTGCTACGATGTCCAGGCGGGCTTTGACGGCCGCATGAAGGCTCTTGTGCAAGGCGGAGAGGTCGGTCATGCCCGGACTTCATATGGATTTTGACGCCATGCCACAAGCTGCGGATTTTTGCGAAGAGCCCAAGCCGGACGCCGGATTTCGATGCTCGAGTTCCTCCTTCCCTTGACTGGATTCGCTCCCATAATGGCTCATTCCCATGATCTCAAACTTACTCAGCGCCCTCGGAGGCTCCACAGGCGGTGTTGTCGCTTCGTTCCTCAAACCCGAATTGGAAAAACACCTCGCAGGCATCGGCACTGTGCAAAATATCGAACTCGAATCCCAATCCGGTCAAAATCCAGATCGAACGCTATTCCCTCGCTCCATCCGCTACTGGTTGCTTGCTCACCATCCACGATTACTCCTGCCCCACGCACGAATGGCTGGCCAAGCTGGGGAAAAAAATCCGTCCAACCTTCGAGATCCCGCTGCCGGTTCCCTACGCCATGGCCAGCGCTTTTGTGTAAGTTTCCGCACTTCGGCACGCTCTCACCCCTGAACGCCAACTTATGAAAGTCAGAGCCGTATCCATTTTACCCGAAGGTTTGGCAGCAACTCTGGTCTTTTTGTCCCTGTTCATGCCGCTTTGTAGCGGCGTCACAGCCTTTTCTTACGGCCTGTAAATCTGTAGGCCGCCGTTGACGGGGTCGATTTGGATGGTGGCGAAGTTGGCGGGGGCTGTGGTGTTGGATGCGTTGCGCTGGAGGACGACGGTGGCAAACCAGTTGCTTTGGATATTCAAATCCAGACTCCCGCGTGGGCGGAAGGTGCATTGTATATAGAGGTCACTCGAGTCGCCAAGACTCATGAAGGAGCTTAGGGCTGTATCGCTCGCGATGGCCGTCTGCATGGGCAGTGTGGTGAGGCGAGACACGGGCGTGGCGTTGTTTGCAGAATCCAAGGTGACCAGTTGGATGCGGTCGTAGGGGGAGGAGGTGTCTTTTCGGATGAACCGCAGGGTGATGTTTTTGTTTTCGGCAGTGGCTTTCTGCCTGGCTAGGGTGAATTGATTCACTAGCAATGCAGCAGCCTGTGTAAGACGGCCATTTTCCAGCACGCTGTTGAGCGCGGGAACGGCGGTAGTCATCAAGAAGCCGATGATGGCGATCAC
>JAPLTI010000321.1 GCA_026398285.1 Verrucomicrobiota bacterium | reverse complement strand
TTGGAGTCGGTATCCCGTGCTGATGGCGGGATTTTTGAGGCTGAGCGGGCTTTGCAATGTGCTCTTGCGGAGGGCGAGGGGGTGGATGTGCGCGTGGTTGGCGTGAGGGATGAGTTCACGGACGCGGATCTGGAAAAGTGGGGGGCTTTGCGACCAAGAGTCGCGGCACTGCGGGGCCCAGCGGGCTTCGGGTATGCGCCGGGGTTGGCTGGCTTGCTTGATTCGGATGTGGACCTGGCCTATGCGGCGACTCTTTGGAAATATCCTTCTTGGGCGGTTTTGAATTGGCAGAAAAAAACACGCAAACCTGTCGTGGCGGCTCCGCATGGTTCGCTGGATGCCTGGGCATTGAACAACTCGCGGTGGAAAAAGCGCGTGGCGGCTTGGCTTTTCA
The DNA here is from genome assembly GCA_026398285.1 of Verrucomicrobiota bacterium. GTDB lineage: Bacteria > Verrucomicrobiota > Verrucomicrobiia > Chthoniobacterales > Terrimicrobiaceae > UBA967. Next base: position 2,384 of record JAPLTI010000321.1, on the reverse strand, counting down.
AAGATGAGCAGTTGCGGCGGGCGACATGCTTTCGAGCGCTCTGCGCAGCGGAGGCGGATGCGATTAGGGCTTACGGGTTGCGGCAGCGGATCGAGGTGGTGCCGAATGGGGTGGAGTTGCCAGCGGTGCTGGCAGGAGATAGTAGATCGAAGACTGAAGATAGCAGGGTAGGGCGCAGGAGGTTGGTTTTTCTGGGGAGGATTCATCCGAAGAAGGGGCTGGTTGGTGCGCTGCGGGCTTGGGCGGATCTCCGCAATTCGGCATCTGCTATCCGGGATTCCGCCGAGTGGCAGTTTGTGATCGCTGGGTGGGATCAGGGAGGGCATGAGGGGGAGTTGAGGGCGCTTTGCGCTGATCTTGGTTTGAAAACAGCGGTTGGAACCACGAAAGACACGCATATTCACGAAAATATTGAACCACGGATGACACGGATATGCACGGATGGGCAGCAGGGCGACGCCCAGGATACCTGTGCTGGCGATTCCGAGCCAAACTTGCTGACAAGCAAGCTTGCCGACGCGCATGTTTCTGAATCGCTCATTCGCTCCGCGAGTGGCCCTGCTTCTGCTCTCGACGCTCGTCCCTCGTCTCTTGTCTCATCCGCTGCAGCGGATGTTCTTTTCTACGGGCCGGCTTTCGGGAATGAGAAGGAGGCTCTTTTGCGGGGTGCGGAGGCTTTCATTTTGCCGAGTTTTAGTGAGGGGGTGCCGATGTCTGTGCTGGAAGCGTGGGCATATGGGCTGCCGGTGGTGATGACGCCGGAGTGTAATTTGCCGGAGGGCTTCGCCTGCGATGCGGCGCTCGAAATTCGGAATTCGGCCGGAGGTTTTGAGGGGATGCGGACCTTGATTGAAATGACTGATCAAGAGCGTGCGGCGATGGGGATGAGGGGACGGAGGTTGGTGGAGGAGAGGTTCACCTGGCCGAAAGTGGCGGCAAAGATGAAGAAGATTTATGAGAGTTTGCTGTGAGGAAACCGTTCGTTTGAGATTTTATGGAATCGATTTTTGAGGAATAAATGCTATGTCTTTGACCCCACAAGAACTCATTCAAAATTATGACGCGGATGTCGCCCGCTGGCTTTCCAAAATCCACGCGAACCATGAGGTGTGCCATACTCTTTTGAATCTGGATCAAGACCTTGCGCGGCGGATTTATATTGGCTGCCGTAGCAAACCGGAGGATTTGGAGCATTATATTCAGAATGAAAAGCCCTTGTCGCGGCTGCTGCCGGCAGTGCTGGGAGCGTTTTCTGCAAAGTGTGCGCTCTGCACTTGCGATGCTAACCGCCGCAGTGAAATCCGGCAGGCTTTTAAGGCGGCCGAAGGCACGATGTTTCCTATGCCGGAACTCGAGGGTTGGTTTAAAACTATCGAAGACAATGTGCGTTCATGCCCTACAAGGCATTCACGTTTCGAAATCTGGCCCTTGCTACGAATGCTCCGTGTGAAAGTGGAGGAGCCCAAAGTGGCAAAAATTGAGACGCAGTATTATGATTAGGTAATTGATAGTAAAATAATTGTTTATTTTTTTCGGAGTGCTGGTGGCAGCGTTCCTGATGGCTACTTGGGCGGCGATCCTGGCGCGACAGGATTTGAAAGTAGAATCGAGACATTTCGGGGAGGTTGAGAAAGACTGCCGCGAGGCAGCTCCGCAGGAGGAACTTGGTTGGGAAAACCAGTGAATCAAAAGACAGACCGACTGTTGCTCTACATGGTGGGCATGGTTTTGACCTTCAACCTCGGCCGCGACATCACGCTGCTCACACTGTATCCGTTTCTCTTTGGATTCATCATGCTTGTCGTGTTCTCCAGAGCGCGAGGAGAGCGATAGGCGGCCCGCCGTGGCGGGTGCAAACGAAGAAGTAACGAGTTGCGTGAAAAAAAGCAGAAAAAGTAACTAACTCTGCAAATAAATAGCAAAACGAGTCGAAATTCCACTCTTGGGGGGACACTATATGGGTCAGGCATTAATTATTGACATTCAAGGAGGCCGCCGAGGGAGCGCGGAAATAGACAAAATCATTGACGGCAAAATTATTAAAAACCACAATCGAGCGCCAGGGCGGGCGTGAGAAAGAGCAGTCAAAGCTTGGCCCGGAGGGTGAGGCTATAGGGGTCAGATGACATGAAAGCCTTTTGCAGCCTCGCTCTGCGGTCATTTTGAGCTTCCGAAGCGCATAAAATCGATGTTGTAGAATGGGAGGCTATGAGTCAAACTACACAACAAGCAAGCGGGCCGTTTTATATGGGCATCGACTTCCATAAGCACTACAGCGTCTTCTGCGTCATCGACGAGAGGAATACGATTCTGGAGCGAGGGCGTATCGATCACAAAATTCCGATCGGATTTGAGCTTCTGATCAAACGCTATCCGGGATGCCG
>JAPLTI010000105.1 GCA_026398285.1 Verrucomicrobiota bacterium | reverse complement strand
CCCAAAACCCTGACCCCCAAGCGGGCTGCCCCCGAGGCCCGCTCGGGCCTCGGGCCCAGCCCGCCTCTTTGCTGCTGATCACCGCTCTCAATTTGAAAGCAACCCTCGCCCAGACCACGCAAAATCAGCCCTCATCCTCGCTGATTATCTTGAAAAAATCCCCCGTGATTATCGTGACGGGCAACAATACTGCTGTAAGAACCCAATAAAAGGTCGAGGCGCCTGAGGGAGTAAACTCGATGATCCCATTCAGTATCAGTCCTCTCGTGTTCGTGGATGCCTTGTGCCCGAGCACAGCGGCACAAGCACCAAAAAAAAGGCCGCCAAGGAGCATGACCTTCGGTGAGGGTCGGCAACGGAATGTCATGGAATGCTGTTCTGATGGCATAACGGATATCGTGTTAAGATCAGCTAACGTTGTTTGGTCACACAAATTTCTTGCTTATCAGTTAAGATGAGAAAAAAGCGGACAATCAACTTTTGATTTTTAGCCTAAAAAAATCAAAAACTTTTGAATTTGTTAAGTTTATGAATGCGTCTGGAGGGTGAACGATCAGGATCCGCAGCCGCCGTGGCCACAGCCGCAGGAGTGGCTGGAAGCGGCGGGGGCGGGTTCGAATTCCTCCGCTGCGTCGATGCGGATGGTTTCGATCGTGATTTGTTGGAGGGAGAGTTGGTCTTTGGCTTGATTGAGGAATCCAAGCGTAAGGGGGTCGGGTTGGTGGCGGGTGCGGAGTTGGACTTCGACCGGCTTGCCGACGAATTGGGGGAATGCCTCGGCCATTTCGCCGTCGAGGATGAAGGAGGCGTAGGCGTTGAGTTTTTCCTGAAGCTGGAGGATGTGCGCTTCGTCGCCGGTCCAGGGGCGCGTCTCATACATCGCAAGCACGAGAGTGTCGCGGCGTTTGTCGTGGGCGAAGGCGTCGAGGACGGCTGGGTGTTCGAGGCCCATCGGGCGGCGTGGCGTGGCGGTGGTGGATTCGGTGCTCAAAGCGGGTGGTTTTTTAGACAGAATTTACAGAATTCACAGAATTTCTGGAATGAGATTTGGTGAGGTCTGGTGTCGGATTTGATTTCTATAGAAAATTGGGGTGTTCTCTAGCGGCATCAAGCGACTTTGGGGAACCACTGGTAGAGCATGAAGTAAACGAGGACGCCGGTGACGGAGACATAGAACCAGAGGGGGAATGTCCATCGGGCCCAGGCGCGGTGTTTTTCGAAGCGGCCTTTGATGGCGTGCGTCATGGTCACTAAAATCAGTGGGACGATGACGATGGCCAAGATGATGTGGGAGATGAGCATCCCGTAGTAGAAAGTCCTCCAGAAGCCTTCGCCGCCGAAGGGTGTGTGGACACCTTGGACCAGAATCTTGTGAAGGACATAGCAAATCAGGAAGACGCAGGAGACGGAAAAGGCGCCAACCATGCAGTTGCGGTGGGCGATTTTGTTCTCGGATTTGATAAAAATAAATCCGGCAAGGAGGAGGAGGGTGGAAATGGCATTCAGGCCGGCATTGAGCGCGGGCAGGTCGGAAACGCTCATGGCACTTTGTTTGTTCGGTCCAGTTTGCGGCAGGTGTCGGCGATGTAGTAGGTGAGACCGGCGACGATCAGGCCAACGATGGCGAGCATGCCAACGACTCCCCACGAGAGGGCGATGCCTGCTGTGACGGTTTGGGGTTCGTCAGGTCCGCCGGCACCGGGTTGACGGCAGCCTACGCACGCAGCGGCGTCAGGAAGGCGTGTCAGAAAAAAGAAAACGATCAGAGCGGTGAGGTGTTTCATTTTTGAAGGTTGGCTTTTCAAGTATATTTACGAGTCGGTGGCCAGCGAAGTTGGTAAAATTTTGTCTCTCGGATTCGCGTTCAATCCTTGGCGTTTTGTTTTGCCGAAGGATTTTCGCGCAGGAGTTCTCCGATGTCCACCATGAGCTTTTGGACGGCTTCGGGATCGAGTCCGTCTTGGTATCCGCGCAGCCAGCCTTCGCCATCGACCAGCACGATGCGGGTCGAGTGTGCTGGCGTGCCGTCTGGTTCCTTGGCGATGGGTTGCAGGAGTCCGGTGACGACGATTTTTTGGATGGCGTCGGGTGTGCCGGTGAGGAATTTCCACGATGCTGGGTCTGCGCCCAGCGGCTCGCTGAAGGCTTTGAGGATCTCAGGTGTGTCGTATTCCGGATCGACGGTGAAGGTCACGAGTTCCACATTGCCGCGCACTTTTTTGAGCTTGGTGTTCAGGTCCTGCATCCGGAGCACGGTGATCGGGCATGGGCCTTTGCAGCGGGTGAAAATGAAATTCGCGGCCCAGATTTTTCCCTTGAGATCCTCGAGGGTGATGGATTTCCCGGCTTGGTCGGTGAGTTGGAACGCCGGAACTTGAGCGATTTTCTCAAGGTTCGACGGGAGTGCGGGCGGGCGTGTGGATTTGAGGCTCACATAGGCGAGACCGATGAGCCCCGCCGCCACGAGAAATGCCACGATCCAGCCGATGCGCGGTATGCCTGGCCGCGCGGGGATTTCAGACATAATAAAGCAGCGTCAGAACGAACAACCACACGACATCCACAAAGTGCCAGTAGAGGGCGACATTGTTCAGGGCGATGTGGTGGGACGGGGTGAAGCAGCGGGTGAAGAGTTGGCGCAGGAAGCACCAGACGATGAGCAGAACACCGATGGCCACATGGAGACCGTGGAAGCCAGTGATCACAAAAAAGCTCGATCCAAAAACGCCGCCGGTGTTGAACCACAGGCCTTCATGGTGGAGATGCCACCATTCGTAGCACTGCACACCGACGAACAGGGAGCCAAGAGCTATCGTGACAAAGAGCCAGCTCAGGCCGGATTTACCCTTTTGAACCGCAACCTCCGCCATGTGGAATGTGCAACTGCTCGCGATCAGGAAAACGGTATTGATCGTGGTAAGGAAAACCGGGAGGTGGGCAATGTCCTTGCTCGGCGGCCAGGCGTGGTTTGCCTGCCAGGGGAAACCGTTTTCCGCCCAGCGGAGGATGAAATAGCCCCCGAGAAGTCCGGCGAAGAGCATGCCCTCGGATATCAGGAACATGATCATGCCGAATTTGGCTGTGGCTGGCGGTGCGCCGTGATGCTCTTGGGAATCGTGTGTAAGGGCTGCTGTGGACATGGTTGGTTGGTTTTTTAAAAAGGGATCACGGATTTATCATTGGTCCGCGAAGATTCATGAGTATCAGAACCAGTGCGCAGAGGGAAATAGCAAAAAGCCAAAGGAGAGCCATGACGATCGCGTTGCGAGAGGTTGGTTTCTTCATCTCTTTGTGGCAACGAGCAGTCCAAGGAGGAGCGGCAGGTAGATGATGGAGGCGAAGAAAAGATTTCGCGCCGCATTGCGGCTCCGCTGGGTGATGAAGCGCACCGCGAAGGCGGTGAAGGCGAGCCCGAGCGCCAAGGCGCCGAGGAAGTAGATCGGCGAGTTGAAGCCGAGCATCGAGGGCATCAAGGTCACTGGCACGAGAAAGAGTGTGTAGAGCATGGCTTGGCGCGATGTCGTGCGCCCCTCGGGATCGTTGGCGGTGAGCATCACGAAGCCGCCATCGGCGTAGTCGTCTTTATACATCCAGGCGATAGCCAGAAAGTGGGGCATTTGCCAGAACCAGAGCGTGGCGAAGAGGAGGCAGCCTTCGATATTGTAGTTTCCGCGCGCGGCGACCCAGCCGATGAGCGGCGGGAGGGCTCCGGGGATCGCGCCGACGAGCGTGTTCAGCGAGCTGATGCGCTTCATCGGGGTGTAAACAAAGATGTAGATCGCGATGGTGGCGAAGGCGAGGAAGGCGGCGCGGTGGTTTGTGAAGAGCGCCAGGATGGCGATGCCGCTTAGGGAAAAGAAAATTCCAAAAAGGAGAGCATCTTGCGGCTGCATGCGGCGGGCGGGAAGCGGGCGGCCGCGTGTGCGCTTCATGCGACTGTCGATGTCGCGCTCCCACCATTGATTGAGTGCGGCGGCTCCACCTGCACAGAGGGCTGTGCCGAGGAGTGTGGCGGTGAGTAGAACCCAGTCGAAAGGCCCTCTCCAGCCGAGCAGGAAGCCAACAAGTGTGGTGATGAGGACGAGGAAGGAGAGACGGGCCTTTACCAGCTCAAGCACATCGTCGAGCAGGGCGTTTTTTCGTTCCTCTGGAAGGGCGGCAGCGCTCTTCATGCGATGCGCGCGAATTCGGAAACAGGGGGGCGGTCGGGAACAATAAAGCGTCCGGCCTCGGTGCCGCGCCACAGGCGGAAGGAAAATACAACACCGACGATGAGCGACAGCGCACCCAGCGCCATGTGGGCGGTGGCGACATCGGCAGCCTTGTTCGACCAGATCGTCCAGGCTCCCAGCGCGACCTGTGCGGTGATCATCACGAGCCAGATTGCGGCCCAGAAGCGCGCCGAGCGGGCGATCGGATTCGCAAACGCACGCCATGCCACGGCGGCGACGGCGAGAAAAATCACGATGGCAACTGCCCGATGTGCCATTTGAATCCAGATGTGCAGGGCGTTCGTGGGAACCTTGTCATCGGCCACGCGGGCTTCATTGATCGCTGCAATCGCCGCTGCAGAGGTGTCGGGCAGGATTTTGCCGTAGGCGAGCGGGAAGTCGGGGATGGAGAGTCCGGCGTGTTCGTGGCGCATGGTGGCGCCGATGCCGAGTTGCACGAAGATCAGGACTGTGGCCGACACGACAAGATTCCTCAACCCTGAATCGGGCAGGAAGAGGTCCCATCCTCCGCGTATGAAACGCGGGCTGGTGACGATGGTAAGAATTCCAAGCAGGCAAAAGAACGACTGCGCCAGCATGGCGTGAAAGATACCGATCTCGTCTTTAAAGAGAGTGACGCGGAGTCCCCCGAGCAGGCCTTGAACGCAGACGGCGAGGAAGGCAATGATACCGAGATTTTTGACCCAGCGGCGCGACTCCGATGCCAGAAGTGAGGCGGCAAGGATCATGGTCATCAACCCCACCCAAGAGGCGATGAGCCGATGGCCATGCTCATAAAAAATGCCGCCCACCCATCCAGAGATGGGGAACAGGAACATGTTGTAGCCGTATGTCGTCGGCCAATCGGGAACTGTCATTCCAGCTCCCTTGGATGTAACGATCCCCCCGCTGCAGAGCAGGATAAAGGTCGAAACCAAGGTAAGGACAGCCCAAATATGAACTGCCACGCGACGGCGGCTTAAGGATGTGTTTGATCCATCCATAAACATGCCGGTTAGTGGGATTCCAGGCGGGCGTTTTCAGGAGCGCGCTCGGTCTGCGGGAGGTAATCCTTGTCCATGCCAGGGACACTGTATTCGTAGGCACCGTGGTAAACGACGGGCGTTTTGTCGAAGTTGCCATGTCCGGGAGGCGATGGAACAGTCCACTCAAGGGTGTTGGCATTCCAAGGATTGTTCGGGGCTTTTTTGCCATTCCGCAGGCTGATCACGACATTCCAGAGGAAGACGAATGTAGTGAAGCCCAGTCCGATCGCGCCGATGGTGCAAAGTTGGTTGAGCGGTTGAAGTTGACGCAGGTGCTCATAGACCGTGGGATCCGCGATACGGCGCATCATTCCGCCAAGGCCCAGGTTGTGCATTGGGAAGAAGGTCAGATTGAAGAACACAAAGGTCAGGTAGAAATGCCACTTGCCGAGAGTCTCATTCAGCATGCGGCCGAACATTTTCGGGAAGTAGAAGTAAATGGCGCCGAAGATTGCAAAGATACTTCCGCCGAAGAGCACATAGTGGAAATGCGCAACAATGAAGTAGGTGTGGTGGACGAAGAGATCCACCGGTGTGGAGGCCATGAAGATGCCGCTGAGGCCGCCGATGACGAACATCGAAACGAAAGCGAGGGCGAAGCACATCGCCGTAGTGAACTCGATCGACCCGCGCCAGATGGTGCCCATCCAGTTGAAGGTTTTGATGGCTGATGGCACGGCGATAACCATCGTCGAAACCGAGAAGGCCGCGCTGAGTGTGAGGTTCATGCCGCTGACGAACATGTGGTGTCCCCAGACGACGAATCCGAGAAAACCGATAGCGATCATGGCGTAGACCATCGCCTTGTAGCCGAAGATTGGCTTGCGGGAGAAGACGGCGAGGATTTCCGAGGTGAGACCCATCGCTGGAAGGATCATGATGTAAACCTCTGGGTGGCCGAAGAACCAGAAGAGGTGCTGCCAGAGGAGGGGTTGACCGCCGCCTTGCGGCGAGAAGAAGCTCGTGCCCAGGTTGAGATCCGCGAAGAGCATGGCTGCGGCTGCGGAGAGCACGGGGACTGCCAACAAGAGGAGGATCGCTGTGATGAAAAGAGACCAAACGGGCAATGGCATGCGGAACATGGTCATGCCCGGTGCGCGCATGTTCACCACAGTGGTGATGTAGTTTGTCGCACCTGCGATGGATGAGAGACCGTTTACGAATAATGCTGCGCCCCAGAGACTCTGTCCCATCGGGGTTCCGTTGTAGGCCCCCACGGAACTGAGCGGCGCGTAGGCGGTCCAGCCTGTTCCCGGGGCACCACCTGGCACGAAGAACGCGCCAAGGAGAAGGATGCCGGAGAGGACATAGAGCCAGTAGCTCAACTCGTTCAATAGCGGGAATGCCATATCACCGGCACCGATTTGGAGCGGGATGAGGTAGTTGCCGAAGGCTCCGATGAGAAGCGGCATGACCACGAAGAATACCATGACGGTCGCATGCATTGTGACAAGCATGTTGTAACCGCCGGGAATGATGGAACCATCCACCGCCACGGTCGCCGGAAGGAGTCGGCCGATGATCGGAAATTCCGCACCGGGGAAGCCGAGTTGCCAGCGGACGCCAAGGGCGAGGGCGCCGCCGAGGAAGAGGAAGGCGAGAGCGGTCCAAAGGTATTGGAGCCCGATCATCTTGTGATCGTAGGTCCAGATGTATTTATGGAAAAAGCCGACCTCGTGATGATCGGAATGCGCGTGGGCGTTGGTCTCTTGGACGGGTGCGTCGATGGTAGTTGCTGACATTTTCAAAAATGAGGTTTCAAATCTGCGGCTTTACTAAAAATTAAAAATCGTCCTCTGAACATGAAAAATTTCGGAATTGCTGTGTAATCGAAACTCATTACGCCGCGATTGCTGGTGGCGTTGCCTTTTTCATTGGAAAAGCTCGCTCGGATCTTCACAAGGCACCGGGGTTGAAGTTCGGTGTGATTTCCGTCTCGATCGGGTTGCTATGTCCGGCTGCCAGATGGTGTGCGGCGGCGAAGGCGATCATCAGCGCGTTGTCGGTGAGCAGGCCGGGCGGTGGAAAATGGATTTCGAGTCCCTCGTCCGCAGCGCGCTGGATCGCGCGGGAGCGGAGGGAGGAGTTGGCGCTCACGCCGCCGCTGAGGCTGAGTATGCGCCGCTTGTTTTGGCGGGCCGCTTTGAAGAGCTTGGAGAGCAGGACATCGGTGACGGCAGCTTGGAACGATGCGCAGATGTCGGGGAGATCGGCAGCGGTTGGCGCGCCGGTTTTTTCAAGGAAGATGCGGACGGCGGTCTTGAGTCCGCTGAAGCTGAAATCCAGATCGCCTGAGTCGATCATGCCGCGTGGAAAATCAAAACGCGCGGGGTTGCCGTTGCGGGAGAGGCGGTCGATCTCGATGCCGCCCGGGTAGCCAAGGCCGAGGAGTTTTGCGACTTTGTCGAAGGCCTCGCCGGCTGCGTCGTCGAGGGTGCGTCCCAGCAATCGATAACGGCCGAAGCCCTCCACATCGAGCAGCAGCGTGTGCCCACCACTGACGACCATCGCCGTGTGTGGCGGAATTTTTTCATAGCCGAAAAACGGCGAGAGCAGGTGGCCTTCGATGTGGTTGATGGCAAGAAACGGCTTTCCCGCTCCGATGCAGAGGCCCTTCGCGGTTGCGGCGCCGACGAGCAGGGCGGAGGCAAGGCCCGGCCCGGTGGTGGCGGCGATGGCGTCGAGATCGCGGATTTGCACGCCTGCTTTTTGCAGGGCGAGATCGATGATCGCCGGCGCGGAGACCAGATGGTTTCTGGACGCCACCTCGGGAACAACGCCGCCGAACTCAGAGTGGATTTCCGCCTGACTGAAAATCTCATGCGCCAGCACATCGCCGAAGCCTTGCAGCACGGCGGCGGCTGTTTCATCGCAGGAAGTCTCGATCGCGAGCAGCGTGGGCATTTATTTTTTCTGGTTCTTGGCGTGTTGGAGGGAGCCTTGCATGGCATCCACAGCGCGCTCAAGCTGTGGATCCCAGATCGCGACCTCGGCGGTGGCAGGATCCTCGCGTTTGCGGCGGGAGCGAAGAAGATCTGCCTCCTCATCGTGGGTGAGCGTGGCTCGAATGTGTGGACTCACGCCATGCTCGTGGATGAGCTTGCGGCCGGGAGTGAAATACTTCGCCGTGGTGAGGCGGGCGGCAGAGCCGTCGGGCAGCGAGACGACGCTTTGAACCGAGCCTTTGCCGAAGGTGGTTTCCCCGACGACGAGCGCGCGGTCGAGGTCCTTGAGCGCGCCGGCGACAATTTCCGATCCGCTGGCGCTGGCATAGTTGGTGAGAACGACGACGGGGTATTTGCGGTTTGGACTGGCCGTCGCGGAGGTTCGGTATTCCCGCGAGGGCGTGCGGCCTTCGGTATAAACAACGAGCGTGTTCGGCGGCAGGAACTGTCCACACACATCGACCGCGCTGCCGAGGAGGCCGCCAGGATTGTGGCGCAGGTCGAGGATGAAGGCATCCATCCCCTTTGCCTCCAATTTATCCAGTGCGGCGGCGAGTTCGGTGGCCGTGGGTTCGTTGAACTGGGTGATCCGCGCGTAGCCGATGCGGGGTTGTCCGGGATTCCGTTGCGGCAAGATGCGTGCGTCCTTGATGCTGGCCACCTTGATGACCTCGCGGGTGAGTTCGTAATCCTTCACCTCGCCATTGGAGGGGCGTCGGATTGTAAGGACGACCTTTTCACCGACTGTGCCACGGAGTTTTTCGACGGCCTCGTTGAGAGGAGTGTTGTCGGTATTTTCACCGTTGATTTTGAGAATCTGGTCGCCCGGCAGGATGCCTGCCTTGAAGCCCGGGGTGTCTTCCATCGGATTGATGACTGTGAGAACGCCGGATTTTTGGGTTACGACCACTCCGAGGCCTCCAAATTCGCTGCGGGTGTCCTCCTGCATGTTTTTGAAGCTCTTGGGCTCCATGAACTGGCTGTGGGGATCGAGGTTGTCGAGCATCCCCCGAAGCGCGTTGTAGGTGAGTTCCTTGTAGTTCACCTTGGCCTCGTCCACATAGTCTTGCCGGATGAG
>JAPLTI010000035.1 GCA_026398285.1 Verrucomicrobiota bacterium | reverse complement strand
CCCTTATTGCTTTTCTGGTGGCGTTGGGTGTCACGGCGTTCACACTGCGCCTCCACATTACGGAGAGCCTTCCTCTGAACTTTTAAATCCATGCGCGCTCTTCGACTTATCGGCCCTGTTGGGTATCTTGCCGTGCACCTCGAGATTCTTGTCCTTTGCAGTGTGCTGCTCGGGGCCTTTGGAGTCCAGTTTCTCGAGGGAGAATTACCGTGTCCGCTGTGCATTCTGCAGCGTTTGGGAATGATGCTCGCAGCCACCGGTGCGGCCTACATGCTGGTGAAATGGAAGGACGGGGCGCTGTCACCGCTGGATTACATGACCGGGCACGGGATGATTATCTTGGGTGCGCTGGGAGGGTCGTTTGTGTCGATCCGGCAGATATTGCTCCACATCATGCCGGGTGATGCCGGGTATGGAGATCCTGTTCTGGGCCTGCATCTTTACAGTTGGGCGCTGGTGGTTTTTATTTGCCTCATCGGATCCAGCGCGATCTGCCTGTTGTTCGGTAACTGGTTTCTTGAGGGTCGGGCACGTCCGGGGTGGTGGTCCCGCGCCACGCTGGGTCTGCTGGCGGTCCTCATCCTGGCCAACACAGTCAACATTGTTCTCGAGCAGGGATTCCATTTCCTCTTGCCCGACGATCCGGCGCGTTACGAATTGTTCTACGATCTTGGGATCAAAAAATAGCAAACTGATCTTGTTGGCGTCTGCCGCGTTTCTGCTCGCCCTTGGGAGTCTTTCGGCAGGCGAGAAAAGCGCAACGTGGCCTGCGACATGGCAAAGTTGGATGGAGGGTGAGCGTGCTCTCGATACGCTTGCACCGGGTCGCCGGGTTCTCGAAGACCACGGGATTTTTCTCGGTGGCAGCTACACAACCGATTTGCTGGGAAATCCCGTGGGCGGGAGGAGCCAAGGGTTCACCTATTTCGGGCTGTTGCAGGTGATCCTCGTGGCCGAGTTGGAAAAGCTCGCCGGTTGGCGGGGGGGATATTTTGTGGCCAGTGTGGTGGATGCCGCCGGGACGGATCTCTCGCAGGCGCATGTGGGAAACTATTTCGATGTCGACCAGGTCTCGACCCTGCCCACGCTGGCGCTCGGCCAACTCTATCTCGAGCAGCGATGGGACGGTGAGAAGTTCAGTCTCAAACTGGGACGGATGCCCATAGGTCAGGATTTTGTGAAAATGGATATGTTCAACCTCTATGTCGGCGGCATTGACGGACACACGCCGGTGTTCGGTTACAACACTTTTTGGACATCCAGCCCCAGTCGTTCCACCTGGGCGGCGGTCTTCAAGGCGGAACCGATTCCTGACTGGACTCTTCGCTACGGCATCTACCAGGCCACAAGCTCAAGCAGGGTGGTGGCCAACCACGGGCTGAATATGGAATTCGGGGCGGACGATGGAATTCAGATGTTCGGCGAAACGGGATTCAAAACCAAGATGCCCAATGTCTGGGGAGGCTCTCCTGAGGCGTTGGCGGGCGACCACAAGATCGGGGGCTATTGGTCGACTTGGAGCTACGACACCTTCGACTCAGGCAGCACGCCGTATTCCTATGGATTTTATTGGATCGGCGAGCAAATGGTCTGGCGAGAGAAGTCAGGAGCGAACGAGGGCATCACGCTGTGGTATTCGTTTGTCTATGCTCCCCAAACCGATCTCTCGCAGTTTCCATTTTTTTGCGGGGCGGGTGGAGGATGGCAAGGGGCGTTGCCCTCGCGTCCGAAGGACTGGGTGTTGTTCGGCTCCTACTTCGGCTCGATGAGCCGGGAATTTGCCGCAGAGCGCGAATCCGCTGGGTTGGGCGATCCAACCTACGAGTGGGTTCTGGAGTGGGATTATCGCGCTCAAGTCACACCATGGCTCTATGTGATGCCTAGTGTGCAATATGTAATCCGCCCCGCTGGAACCGGGGACATTCCCAATTCCCTCGTCATCGGTGCGGAAATCGGGGTAACTTTTTAACTGATGCGTGCCGCAGTCCATCTCCTTCTCCTTGCATTGATTCTTGCCCTCGGAGGTTGTGCGGGGGGCGCCACTCCGTCAGCCTCGCTGCCCGATGCCCGCGACCTCGCGGAACATCCTCTCGATGTCACAAAAATTCCTCAACCCTGAAGCCCCACTACCGGAACGGCGTAAAAAAAGAGGCTGCCGGTTCCTGTTACAGAACGGGCAGCCTCTGTTTGGTTGATTTTTATCCGAGAGCCAGCTGGGCCGTGGCGATTTCGAGGATCTCGTTCGTGATACTGGCTTGGCGGGCTTTGTTGTATTCGAGGGTGAGGTCCTTGACGAGGCTCTTGGCGTTGTCGGTGGCGCTTTTCATGGCGACCATGCGGGCGCTCTGCTCAGAAGCGCGGGTGCCGAGTTGCGTTTGGTAAACGATGTAGTGGACGTAGGCCGGCAGGATGGCATTGAGGACCGACTGGGCGTCTGGCTCGAATGTCATGCCGCCTTCGATTGCCGGAAGGGGTTCGTAGGTGCTCTTCAGGCCTGCTTCATCGAGGCTGGTGATCGGTAGAATGGGCAGCGTGGTTGGAAGCTGCGAGAGGGTGTTGACGAAGCGTGGGTAAAGAATCGTCACTTTGTCCACCGTGCCGTCGAGAAACTTCTCGATACAGAATTTGGAGATTTGCTTGCACTGTGCAAAGGTCGGGCGCTCGGCGAGGGGGAAGTCGGCGACCATGTTCCGCTTGGTGCGGGCGAGGAATTGGGTGCCTTTTCGTCCGATGCTCACGAATTGGGTCGTGGCGGGATCAAATGCCATGGCCTCGCGGAGAACATTTGTATTGAGAGCGCCGCAGAGTCCTTTGTCCGTGGTCATGAGAATGACAAGCTCCTTGTTACCCTCTCTTTTTTGAAGGAGCGGGTGCAGGGAATGCTCCACAGCGTCGCGGACTGATACGATGACTCTGTTGAGGAGTTGTGCGTAGTCGCGGCCACTGAGCGCGGCTTGCTGAGCTTTGCGCATCTTGGATGCCGCGACCATCTGCATGGCCTTGGTGATCTGCGCGGTGTTTTTGACCGACTTTATGCGTCGGCGGATGTCGCGAAGGTTGGCCATGGTTTTTTACAGGGTGTTGAAGGACTTGAAATCCTCAAGGGCTGCCTTGAGTTCCTTCTCGACCTCTTCGTCGAACATGCGTTTCTTGCCAACTTTCTCAAGAAGAGAGGCTTTGCGTGTCTCGATGAATTCCACGAATTTGTTTTGCGTGGTTTTGACTTTATCGACGGCAACGGGGTCGAAGAGTCCTTTCTGCATGGACCAGAGGATGATGGCCTGCATTTCAACGGAGATCGGATTGGATGCGGGCGCCGCGTTCGAGGGTGGCTTTTGTTTTGGCATCCAGGTCTGATCCAAATTGCGCAAATGCGGCAAGCTCACGGTATTGAGCGAGATCACCTTTGATTTTGCCGGCAACTTGCTTCATCGCCTTGATCTGTGCTGCGGATCCCACGCGGGACACCGAGAGGCCGACTGAGATGGCCGGGCGGATGCCTTGATAGAAAAGGTCGGTCTCAAGATAAATCTGACCGTCCGTGATCGAAATGACGTTCGTCGGAATGTAGGCTGACACGTCACCGGCTTGGGTCTCGATGATCGGAAGAGCGGTGAGGGATCCGTTTCCAGCCTCTTCGGAAAGACGGGCGGAGCGCTCGAGAAGACGGCTGTGGAGATAGAAGACATCGCCGGGGTAGGCTTCGCGGCCGGATGGGCGTTTGAGCAGCAGGGAAATTTGACGGTAGGCGTTCGCGTGCTTCGTGAGATCGTCGAACACGATGAGTGCATCCATGCCATTGTCCATGAACCACTCACCCATGGCTGCGCCTGAGAACGGAGCGATGTAGAGGTCGGCGGCTGGGTCGGATGCGGTAGCGGCGATGATGATCGTGTATTTCAACGCATCATTCGCTTCCAATATGCTGACAACACGTGCGATATTCGCATTTTTTTGTCCGATTCCAACATAGATGGAATACAGGGGGCGGAAATTTGGGTCACCGCTTTCCTCGGCAGCGCGGTTGATTTTTGCCTGATTGATAATGGTATCAATCGCAATAGTCGTTTTGCCGGTGGCGCGGTCGCCGATGATGAGTTCGCGCTGACCGCGGCCGACGGGAATCATAGCGTCAACGCTCATGATGCCGGTTTGAACCGGTTGGCTGACCGAGCGGCGTTTGATGATGCCCGGGGCGATTTTTTCAACAGGGTAGGAAGTGTCGTGCGGAATCGGGCCTTTGCCGTCGATGGGGCGTCCGAGTGCATCCACAACGCGTCCGAGGAGGCCCTTTCCAACAGGAACGGAAAGGAGCTTGCCGGTGGTCTTGACTTCGTCGCCTTCGCTGACCTTTGTGTAGTCACCGAGCACGATGACGCCGACTTCTGTTTCCTCGAGGTTCAGGGTAATACCTGTGATTCCACTGGAAAACTCAACCATTTCATTGAGTTTAACTGCGCTGAGGCCTTCGACGCGGGCGATACCGTCGCCGATTTCACGGACGGTTCCGACGTTTGTTTGGCGGGCGGCGTTGCTTTTGACCGCGCTGATTTTTTCTTCGAGTTCGAGGACGATGTTGCTCATGTGAGTGTTGGATCAGGATTGTTTAAGTGTTTCGAGGCGGGACTGGATGCTTCCGTCCCAGACATTGCTGCCGAGTTTCACGCGAAGGCCGCCGATGAGGCTGGGTGAGTGGCGGAACTCTGCTGTGATTTTGCCGAATTTGGTGGTGAGGTTGGATGAAATCTCGGTGCGTTTTTCATCCGAGAGCTGCGTGGCGCTCTCAACAACCGCATGGTGGCGTGCGACCTCCAGACGGGTGAGGCGGGTTATGAATTTCAGCATCTGGACATAGTGGCGTGGCTTTTTCTCAACGATTTCCGTGGCGATCGTTCGCAAACGGTTTTCATCGAGTCTGCCATCCACGATGGACAAGTCGAAAAGTTCCTTGGATTGGCGGCGTGCTTCCCGGCTGAGTTTCATGGCGAGTGGATCAGGCTGCGAGTTGTTTCGAGGTCTCGCTGGCGAGGCGCTCCTGGTCGGCTTCGGTCAGGACTTTGCCGACGACTTTGGCTGTGGTGTCCACGACGAGGTGAACCATTTCCGATTTGACCTCGGCTACCATGCGGGCTCGATCGAGAGAAACGCTCTCGTTGGCTTTGATGATGATATTCTCGGCGTCTTTTACTGCCTGCTGGATGTGTTTCTGCGTCGAGGCATCGCTCGATGCGCGGGCTTCCTCGATGATGCGCTGGGCGTCGGAGTTCGCTTTGCGGAGGATTTCCTGACAGCGGATTTCGGACTCGGCGAGCTGTTTCTTGATCTTTTCGGCATTCGCCTGTCCCTCTTCGATCGTGCGGCGGCGCTGCTCGAAAATGGCGATGATCGGTCCGAAGGCGAATTTCTTGAGGATCGCGTAAACAATCAAAAACAAAATGACTTGCGCGGCAAACTTAGGCCAAGCGATACCGAACTGAGTGAGGAGCTGATCCATTAAAAAAAGGGCTGGTTTTTGGTTTTAAAAATGGTTTTCCGGAACCGCCCGGCTTGCGGGCGGCTCCGGGTGAAACATTAGCGGCCTTGGAAGGCGAGGATAAGAGCGTAAATCGCGATGGCCTCTGCGAGAGCCATTCCGATGATGCTCAGAGTCAGAACCTTACCGGAAGCATTTGGGTTGCGTCCGACGGCTTCGACGGCTTTTCCGCCGATCATTCCGATGCCGATGGCTGCTGCCGCGCCAGCGATGGCGAGGGTGAAGCTGCCTGTGATTCCTCCGGCTGTAGCAGCCGCTTCTGCGATGAGTTGTGGTATCATTTTATTGTTTCCTATTGGTTTTTTCTCCACCGCCCGCAGTCTTTGCCACGGTCCCGGTGAAAAAAGTGTTAAAAATTAGTGTCCTTCCTCCTCGTCATGCGAAGTCGAGAGTTGGATGTAAACGGAGCAGAGGAGCATGAAAACGGTTGCCTGCAGGAGCCCGACGAGGATTTCCAAGAAATAGAACGGAATCGGGATGGTCACGGATGTGATGTAGGCCATCCATTCGGGCAAGCCAAGACTCTTGCCGAGGGTGATCATGGTCGTCAGGAGGGTCTCGCCTGCAAAGACATTGCCGAAGAGTCGCAACGAAAGCGACACGGGGCGGAAGGCCATGGAAACAACTTCGATCAGGCCGACGAAGAGGAAAATCGGTATCAATGCAATTGCCATGAAGCCTGTGAGACCGCCTTTGACGCCAAAGATGTGGCTCAGGAAACCCTTCACACCCACTTCCCCGATGGACCAGTAGAGCCAGAAAAACATGAAGACCACGGCCATCGCCAGTGTCATGTTCATGTCAGCTGTGGTAGGGCGGAGAAGAGGAGCGGTGACCTCGAAGCCGTAGTTGCTTGTTTGGCCCCAGCCGATCGATCCGACTCCAGGCATGAGCGCGAACCAGTTTGAGACAATGATGAAGATAAACAATGTCGCGAGCAGGGAAAAGACGCGTGCCACCATGTGCCCACCTACGATGCTCTCGATGAGGTCGTAGAGACCTTGAACGACGGCTTCGAAAAAATTCTGCGTCGGTCCCGGGACGACCGTCATGTTTTTTGTAGCTTTGCGTGCAAACCAAATGATGAAGGCGGCAACGAAGGCGCTTACGAAAATGGAATTCGACAGCCACTCGACAAACGGCTCGCCCTGGGTTGAGCGGAAAATCGTCGGAGCGTCGAGTGTGAGTGCGGATGCTAGAATAGTGGAAAACGGCATGGTTCTTCGAACAAGTCGGCTTCGAATCTAGGATTGCGATGGAGGGACCGATCACTCGGCGGTTCACCTTCCCAATTGCGAAGAGCGGTTCTTTTATCAGACGCTCGAAACGAGGCAACCCAAAAGAGGCGTGTGCGCTGATTTTTTTCGGTCAGGCGATGCCCGGGTGGGGAGATTGCTCGAGCACGCGGAATGCCTCTGCCGCTGTTTGGAAGCGGGCGGGGAGGTTCGGTGCAAGGAAATCCGCAAGTGTGGAATGCGAGAGGCATCGCCAACCCTGTTGCTCTCCCCAGGATTCAAGATCGGAAAAATTCACATCCGCTGTGAGATCGCAACGACCGGGAGCTTGGTAGAGGTCTGCGCCGGTGAGGACTTGATGGGCCGCGTAGCCGCGCAGGCTGCCTGCCGGTCGCCTGTGATAGAGCGCCGGCATGGTGTCTCCGTAGTCGATTGTGAGCATGGCGCCGGATTTCCATTTCGGGGCCGAGTCTTCAAGCCAGCAGTGGTAGGATTCATGCACCTCCACGCGTTGGCCTGCTTGGAAGGGTTGCTGGAAAACCGTGGACTCCGGGATTGTGCAGGGGCGCAGGATTTCTTGGCACCTCCCGCCTTCGATGCGCACATGGAGTTCCTGCCAATCCGTGTCGGTGCGCTCGAAAACCCGGCAGGGGAAAGCATCCACAAGCTCATTGGAAAAAATGTGGGCGTGCCCGCCGAGTTGATCCAGAGCGGCCGGAAGGCTCTCGTGCCATGTGACACGCCGGCCGCGCAGGAGTTTTTTCTGTGCCTCGCGGAGCGGGGCTGAGACTTCGACAATGTGGTAGCGCAGGCGGAGGCGTTTCCACCACCCGAGGGAGGCCAGGATGTCGCAGGCGAGTTGCCCGCTGCCGGCGCCGATTTCGATGACATCGCAGGCGCGGTTTTTTTCAATCCATGCGGCGATTCCCAGCGCCAGCGAGCGGTCGAGCGTGGCCATGGTCGAGAAGTCTCCCCGCCGCCCCACGGTGTGGATGCGGGTGGAGTAGTAGCCGAACGAGGGATCGTAGAGTGCCGCTTGCATGAAGCGGTGAAAAGGGATTGAGCCGCCAAGCTCATTCTGGAGGCTGCGGAGGAAGGCTCCCGCCGTGCTCACGGCGTCGTGAGCTTCTCCTCATCGTTGGCGAGGTTCTGCCATTTCGTTTTGAAATCCGGATCGTAGCGCTGGTCCTGCAGGTCGAGCATGAGCTCGCGTTGGCGGATGATTTTTTCTATGCGCGGCTGGATTTCCTGCCAGACCTCGCGCAGCAGACGGAGTGCGCCGGGTTCGCGGTCCCAGAGCACGGCGTAGCTCTGAATAAAATCGGCCGCATAGGTGGGCTCGGCGCGGTCGTTGGCGAACCACAGGTTTTTCGGCGGCTCCGGAGTTTCGAGCAGCATCGGGGCGATGTAGATGTTGCGCAGCATGGCCTCGATGTATTTCTCTCTCGCCTCGCTCTCGCGGCTCTCCAGCGAGCAACTGAGTGCCCACCCAAAAATGAAAGACGGTTCCTTGAAGTCGGACGGATAGTCCAGCTCGTAGCGTGCAAAAAATTTCGCCGCTTTGTCGGGAGCTTCCGCCAGCAGGTGGAGCATGGGGATGAAAAACCGGGTGCCTTGGTTGTCGGCGGGATTGCAAACCAGGAGATCCTCGAGCCCGGCGCTGGCTTCGGTGAAATGACCGAGATGCCAGTTCGTCATGGCCCGGCCGTAGATGGCGCGCAAGTAGGGACGGGTTGCGTGGTCTTTCCACCAGATCGTCTTCGGGTGGTTTCGGAGGTCTGCGTCGCGTCGGATAATCTCGTCGTAGGCGTCGCCACAAGCCTTCCAGTTTCCGGCGCTGAATTCCACATCCGCTAACTCGATGCGCGCAGGGGAGCAATCGGGATCTCTCTCCAAGGCGAGGCGCAGAAGCGCTTGCTTTTTTGATTGGGAACGCAGGCGCAGGGCGGTGCGGACGAGGCCTGCTGCGACATCACGCGGCGCGGGTGTGGCTTGTTCCGGGCGGCCGTTTCGCAGCACGAGCAGGCTGGTGACGGCTTGGAGTTCATCCGACATGGCCTTCGTCGCGGGCGTGAAGCGGATGTTGATTTTCGACTCCGCTGAGAAGGCTCGCCAGTCTTCCTCCTCCCAATCCGGGTTCTGCGGAATCAGGAGCTGATCGGGTGGGGGAGTTTTATCCAGAATTCGATAGAGAAGATTTTCAATGCGCGCCTGGTCGAGTTCCTCCATCAGCTCAGGTGGCGCGATCGGTGCCCCGGTGCGGTCGCAGATGACGACCAGCGTGGGCAAAAACCAGTCCGCTCCGCTTGGAACGGGCTCTTCGAGGTCCAGCCAGTGCAGATGCCAGGTGTTGCGAGGTGTTTTGAGGGCCTGGATCATAGGCTCCAATCCACCTCGAGGCAGTTCTTGCGGCCGAAGCGGTCGTTGAAAAAGATTTTTTTGTTCGCGGCCCCGTATTCATGGACGAGGCGGGTCACCTTGACATCGAAGCAGCAGTATTTCGCGATCTCGAGGATTTTGCCTTCGCGCCACCAGCGGATCGCGTCGAGGCCGTCGGCTGTCTTCCCGACGCCGAGCGTGGCTTGGGCGATGTCTTCAAGCTTGAGACGGTGGCCTGCGATGCGCTCGACTTCCTGCAGGAGGTCGAAGGAAACAAGGTTCTCCCGCAGATCGAGGATCGTGTAGGCCATGAGCACGTCGTAGTCGAAGCGCACATGGTTGAATCCTACGACGAGGTCTGCCCTCTGCAGGCGCTTCACCAGATGCTCGGCCCGGTCCTCGCCGAAAATCTCGTAGCAATTGTCCCTCGAGCTGTAGGTCACGCCGAGGGACATCCCCATTTCGTGCTTTTTGTCCCAGCCCCCGACATCGTTCGCCGTCCGCTGGGTCTCAAGGTCGAAATAAACAATATCCATGCGATGTTTCAGGCCTTGGGTCTGCTTGGAAAATCCAGCTCCGATGGCGCAAATCAGCGCTGCAGCTTGCTGTCGAGCAGGCTGACGATCTGGCGCGTTTTTTCGTCATCCTCCATGCGTTGCTTGATCAGCTTGCAGGCATGGATGACGGTGCCGTGATCCCGGCCGCCGAACGCATCGCCGATATCGGTGAGCGGCATGCTGGTGTGCTGGCGGCTCAGATACATGGCAAATTGACGCGCCAAGGCGATATTGGCTGGGCGGCGTTTGCTGCTCATGTCCGCGATGCGAACATCAAAATGCTCGGCCACGCAGCGCTGGATTTGGTCGATTGTGACTGCTTTCTTGGCCTGCTCCTGGAAAATATCGCGCAGAAGATTTTCGATGACATCGCGTGTTATCTCGCGATCACTCAAAGATTTGTAGGATGCCACACGCATGAGGGCTCCTTCGAGGCGGCGCACATTGTTGCGAATCTTGTCGGCCAGAAATTCCATGATCCATGGCTCGAGAGTGAGGTTCAGGCTCGCCGCCTTGCTGCGAAGGATCGCGATTCGTGTCTCGGTGTCTGGCGGCTGGATTTCCGCCGTCATGCCCCATTCGAAGCGGGAGACAAGGCGTTGCTCGAGCTTTTCAATCTCGCTGGCCGGGCGGTCGCTCGAGAGGACGATTTGTTTGTGGGCGTCGTGAAGAGCGTTGAAAGTGTGGAAAAATTCCTCCTGACTGCGTTCCTTGCCGGCAAAAAATTGAATGTCGTCGATCAACAGGACATCCGCCTGACGGTATTTCTTGCGAAATTTCACCAGCGTTCCGTGCTGAATCGCATCGATGAACTCGTTCGTGAACTGCTCGCTCGACAAATAAACGATCTTCGACGCTTTGCCCTTCGCGAGCACATGGTGGCCGATGGCGTGCAGGAGGTGGGTTTTTCCTAGTCCACTCACGCCGTAAACGAAGAGCGGATTGTAGGTAATGGCCGGTGAATTGGCCACCGCGAGGGCTGCCGAATGGGCGAATTCATTGTTCGTGCCGACGACAAAAGAATCGAACCGGTTGCGTGGGTTGAGACCCTGCAACTGGGCTCCGGCGGGCTTTTCCTTGGCAGGTTTTGCCGCAGCAGGTGCCGGGCGTGAGGGCATCTCAGCCTCTCCTGCACTCTGGAGCAGAATCGAAGTCATGCCAGGCATCTCTTCAAGCACCGCCTCTTTCACGATCGGGAGGTAATTGCTCTCAATAAAAAACTGGTGGATCGGATTCGGCACCGAGAGCGT
This sequence comes from Verrucomicrobiota bacterium, assembly GCA_026398285.1. GTDB lineage: Bacteria > Verrucomicrobiota > Verrucomicrobiia > Chthoniobacterales > Terrimicrobiaceae > UBA967. The sequence continues at coordinate 741 of JAPLTI010000035.1, read as the reverse complement.
CAAGACATTGTCGGCCGTCGAGGCAACTTGAATGCCGGAAAACCAGCGCTCAAATCCATCGGCGCTCACGCGCTCCCTGATCCGCTTGGAAATCCGTGTCCAGAGGGTGGAATCTAATGTCATCATCGGTGTCTTATTCGCCAAAGGCAAAGTTGGCAATAGCTGGGCTGAAGGTTGCAAAATATCTGGTCAATCGGTTCGACCATTCGTTACTGGAGGTGGAGAATGCTCGCTTTTCTGGCGATTTAAATACTGGAATAAAATAACTTGCGATAAATTTACTTTTTCCGGTCATCATTGCCCCGAATGCCCCCGAATCAGCGCACACAGGGTAGCGATCAAGGGTTTCCAATGACGAGGTTGAGTTATTCACAAGTTATACACAGACTGGTAGTTGTTGTCCTTGCCAGCGGCATGAGAATAAAAATCCATCCCACCCCCCTCAAGAAAAAAGTCACCTTTGGAGCCGGAAAAAAGTTTCATCTGTTACAAATAAAATCTTGACCCATCCGCGAACGCTGGATTTATCGGCCTCTTCAAGCGAAGGGGTGGGGGAGTGCTCGGGGTGGGACTCGAACCCACATTCCTTGCGGAACCAGATCCTAAGTCTGGCGCGTCTGCCAATTTCGCCACCCGAGCGGTGCGCAGAGCCCGAATCATCGGTGCCACAAGCCGCGTGATCAAGCGGAAAATCCCCTCGACACGGGCTTCGCGGGCAAATACGAGTCATCGGCAATGGAT
>JAPLTI010000328.1 GCA_026398285.1 Verrucomicrobiota bacterium | reverse complement strand
AAATAACCAAAGACCGCCTAAAGCGCTGTAAGGCCGAAAAGCCACGGCACTGCCTCATACCGGCATCCTACCTCGCGGAAATCCTGCCATTTTGTTAAATCCGCCAATCTTGTCAATTCTGTCAAAAAAACCACCAATCCCTCTGAACTTAATTTCCCAATAAAACAATAACCCAAGGCCAGGCAAGGACGCCACACGGCCGGAATCCACGGATGGAAAACAGAATGAACTAAACGACAGACGAATTACCGAAAAGGAAACAAGACTGGTGAAGAACCGGAACAAAATAACCAAAGACCGCCTAAAGCGCGGCACTGCCTCATACCGGCATCCTACCCCTTGATAATCCATCAATTTTGTTAATTCCGTTAATTGACTCGCTGCGCTCGCCCTATGGGCTGCCAAGGGCAGTCTTTCTCCGCTCCGCTTCGATTCTGTCAATAAAACCCAATTTTAAGCATGAACCACAAAACACAGTCAAACCTGGGAAAACCTCTCCGTGACCTCCGTGTTCTCAGTGGTGAAAAATCAAAAGAATTTTGGAACAACTCCAAAAAGTGAGGCTAAACACTTGATAAAATGTCCCGAAGGCAGCGCGGAAGCTGCACAAACAAAAGTAAAGGAATACATATGATCAGTCTAAATACCAACACGGCGTCGATGGCGGCGGCGTATAACTTGAGCAACACCAATGTGAACCTGCAACGGAGCCTCAACCGGCTCTCGAGCGGTTCTCGAATCAATTCATCTTTCGATGACGCTGGCGGCCTGGCGGTTTCTATGAAGCTTTCGGCGGCAATCCGCCGAACTGAGGCCACACAGGCGAATGTGAATAACTCCATATCACTGCTCGAAACCCAAGACGGCGTTCTTAAAACAGCGGAAAAGGTATTGAGCCGGATGTCCGAGTTGCTTCAGTTGGCCACCGATGTCACGAAGTCATCCTCAGATACAGCGCTTTATCAAACTGAATACGAGTCTTTGCAAGAGCAGATTGGTTCGATGCTCACAGAAGATTTTAATGGTGTTTCTCTGTTCCATGCTGGGACAGCAGCAACGATTAGCACAACAGCATCCGGACAGTCGCTGAGCGTAGTTGTGTCGCATGATGGGTTACAGCAAATTAACATCACCAAAGCAGATTTGGGTTCTGTTGGTAAATATGTAGGCATAGAGGCTGGTTCCACTGCCAGCACGATTTCTGCATCCTCGGCTTTCAGTTCAGTTAGCAATGCCCAAGATGCAATAAGCAATATTACAAATGCGATTCAAAACCTTGCCACATTGCGTGCATCCAACGGCTCCGAGCAAGTCCGATTGACGTTTGCCGCCGACATGCTCGCGGTGAACAAAACCAACCTCGAGGCAGCAAATGGCCGCATCGTGGATGTTGATATCGCTTCTGAAAGCGCCAACCTAGCTCGTTTGAACATACTGCAACAAGCAGGGACAGCGATGCTTGCTCAGGCAAATCAGGCGAATCAATCAGTCCTCCGATTGCTGGTCTGAGGAGTTTTTAGAGCAGATTAAGATGATTTAATCAACAATACATTATCGGGATAGAAGCAAGGAAGCTAATATCCCGGTGAGTATTGTGAAATAAAAATTATGTTTCATAAAGTGCATAAGCTTTCGGAAAAATAAAAGTTCCTCCGTGATCTCTGTGCCCTCTGTGGTTCATAAAAACTCAGTTCAAAGTGAGGCCAAACACTTAATACAAAGCGGCCCGATCGCAGCGCGGAAGCTGCACAAATACAAAAGTAAAGGAATACGAAAATGATCAGTCTAAATACAAACACGGCGTCCATGGCGGCGGCGTATAACTTAAGCAACACCAATGTGAACCTGCAACGGAGCCTCAACAGGCTTTCGAGCGGATCACGAATTAACTCCTCAATCGACGATGCTGGTGGTCTGGCTGTGTCGATGAAGCTCTCGGCTTCAATCCGACGCACAGAAGCAACTCAGGCCAATGTGAATAATGCGCTTTCTTACCTCCAAACGCAAGACGGAGTTTTGAAGTCGGCGGATAAAGTTCTGAGCCGTATGGCAGAATTGGCTCAAATGGCTACGGATGTTACCAAGTCATCGAATGACAAAGCACTCTATCAAACGGAAGTAGACTCTTTGAAGAAACAACTTTCTTCAATGATCACTGAGGAATTTAATGGTATTTCATTGTTTGGAGGGACGGCAACAACGAATGGGTCTATAGCGACTGGAACCGATGCAGCAACATTAACGGTAGTGACATCGCATGATGGAAATCAGGAAATTGATATAGCTAAAGCCAATCTAACCTTCCTCTCTTCGACGAATGGGATTGGCGCAATTTCTTCGCCTGGCACCAGCGGAGGTATTCAAGTAGGAACGCAAGCTGATGCAACAGCAGCAATTGATCTTATTGATACTGCTATCCAAAATCTCGCCACACTTCGTGCCTCCAACGGCTCCGAGCAAGTGCGCCTGACCTTTGCGGCGGATATGCTTTCGGTGAATAAAACCAACCTCGAAGCAGCTAATGGCCGGATCATGGATGTCGATATCGCGGCAGAAAGCGCAAACCTCGCCCGCTTGAACATCCTACAGCAAGCCGGCACGGCGATGCTGGCCCAGGCGAATCAGTCCAACCAGTCGCTCTTGCGGTTGTTGGTCTGATCTATTCTTGGATTAGATACTCGTATTCTTGTGTGGCGCAGGCAGAAGTTTGCCTGCGCCAACACAAGGGGGAGTCTCGAAATTACGGGATAATGCCACAAAAACCATCGAACACTTTCGATTGCCATGATTAGCTTGAATACGAACACGACTTCGCTCATGGCTTCCTATCATGTCAGGAGTTCCAGTGTGAACCTTCAAAAAAGCATGAACAGGCTGGCTTCCGGCTCGCGAATCAATTCATCTTGCGACGATGCTGGCGGTTTGGCAGTTTCCTTGAAATTAGCGGCTTCTATCCGAAGAACCCAGTCAACTCAAGCTAATGTCAACAACACGATTTCCTTCCTCCAGACTCAAGATGGAGTCTTGAAAGTGGCAGAAAAAGTTGTGTCAAGAATGTCAGAGTTGGCTGTATTGGCCAGAGATGTAACTAAAAACGCCTCGGATGTTGGGGCCTACAACAGTGAGTTTCAATCTCTCCAGGGGCAGCTCTCAGCTCTCTCATCGGAGAAATTTAATGGCATGTCGCTCTTTGTAGCCCCTCCAAGTGGTGCGGTGCCAGCGGCAACCGCTGCTCAATCGATCGCTGTTGTCACTTCGGCCGATGGTTTGCAGACTATGGGCGCTTCAGCGGTAGCTATCAACACAGAACCTTGGATGAATATGCTCATCAATGGCTTTGTGTCGTTTGCCGATCCAAGCAATTCGGCAAAGCGGATTTTTGTGCCGAATGAACCGCAGGATGTCGATGGGTATCTTGAAACAGGCGAGATATTTAACTTGGATCAAACCACATCCATTACTCAAACCTGGACTGACTTATTCAGCCTTCCTGCTGGGCATCTCAATAGGGCAGCAACTATTCCCGCCCACAACTACTCTGTAATGGTTGGAACTAACTCCGTAACCTTGGCCGCAGCAACAACGGCAACAGTTACCGTTCAAATTTCTGCGCCGGGCAACCCTCCTTTGACTGCACTTGGAGGAAACAATTACGCCCTCGTGCCTCCAACAAATCCACCCCATGTCACAACGCCAACCTATCGTCAATTAACTTCAAATGTGCGGTCAGGAAACTATATCGATCCGCTTCACGCTGGAACGACATCCACCGCATCAATTACGGTTTCCTACACGCCAAACCCTTCCATTTATACGCGTCCAGAGGATGGGTCAACGACCAGTGCTATCACTTTGAATGTTCCCACGGATACGACTACGCGAACAATGAGCCTCGAGCCTTGGAGTGGCAATGGAATCGCTGCAACAGCTGCAAATGCCTCGGACTCGGAGTTGACGCAATCCACCGCAGAGGAATTTGCCATCGTTGCGGAAAGAGCCATGCAAAGCCTTGCTCAGATGCGTGCCAATAACGGAGCCGAACAAACACGCCTCACCTACGCGGCGGATGTGCTCCAAGTCAACGATGCCAACCTGCAACTGGCCCACGGCAAAATCGTCAATGTCGACATTGCTGCTGAAAGCGCAGGCCTGGCGAGGTTAAGCATTCTGCAACAAGGTGCCATATCTATTCTCGCCCAGGCGAATCAGTCGAGTCAGACGCTCTTGCGATTGCTGAATTAAAACAAAAAAATTTAAAAAGTGAGGTCGAACACTTGAGTTAAAGCGGCCCGATAGCAGCGCGGAAGCTGCAAAAAATATAAAAGTAAAGGAATACTACAATGATCAGTCTCAATACAAACACGGCGTCCATGGCGGCGGCGTATAATCTGTCAAGCACAAGCGTTCAACTGCAGCGCAGTTTGAACAGGCTTTCGAGCGGCTCGCGAATCAACTCCTCGTTCGACGATGCCGGCGGATTGGCGGTGTCGATGAAATTATCAGCATCGATTCGCCGCACAGAAGCCACTCAGGCTAATGTGAATAATGCACTCTCATTTCTGCAGACTCAAGATGGCGTTTTAAAATCCGCTGAAAAAGTCATCACCCGTCTCTCGGAATTGGCACAACTCTCTGCAGATGTGACTAAATCTGATGAAGACAAGGCGCTGTATCAAACGGAATATAGTTCATTGACATCAGCCCTTAACACAATGACTTCAGAGCTTTTCAATGATGTTGGCCTTTTTGATACCGCCACACAAACCAGTCTTGCGGTTGTTACATCGCACGATGGTGGGCAAAGTGTGGCGATAACTATCGCTGACTTGGATGCTATAGTTACAGATCTCCAGACGGTAAATCTTACCACGACTGCTATATCAGCAAGTATTGATACAATAACTACTGCAATTCAAGATTTGGCTGATATGCGTGCAAAAAATGGCTCAGAGCAAGTGCGCATGACCTTCGCAGCCGATGTCTTGGCATTAAACAAAACCAATCTTGAAGCCGCAAACGGCCGTATTACGGATGTCGATATCGCATCGGAGAGCGCAAATCTGGCGAGGCTCAATATCCTTCAACAAGCGGGCACTGCCATGTTGGCTCAAGCGAATCAGTCTAATCAGTCTCTCTTGCGCTTGTTGGTCTGAAGAGATCGTTAGACAGCATCGGAGCGAAGCGGAGAAAGACTGCTGAAATCAGCCTGATGCGCGAGTAATGTGTGTGAATTAACAGAATGCTATCAACGATGTCTTATCGGGATAGGCGCAAGGAAGCTAATATCCCGGTGAGTATAGTGAAATAAAAATTCTGTATCATAATGCTCATAAGATGAAGGATAAGTAAAACCTCCTCCGTGAACTCCGTGGTTAAAAAATAAATCAGTTCAAAGTGAGGTCGAACACCTAAGCTAAAGCGACCCGATCGCAGCGCGGAAGCTGCAAAATTAAAAGTAAAGGAATACTAGAATGATCAGTCTCAATACAAATACGGCGTCCATGTCGGCGGCGTATAACTTAAGCAACACCAATGTGAACCTGCAACGGAGCCTCAATCGGTTGTCGAGCGGATCACGAATCAACTCCTCCTTCGACGACGCCGGTGGTTTGGCAGTGTCGATGAAGCTCTCGGCATCAATTCGCCGGACAGAGGCTACTCAGGCGAATGTGAATAATGCTCTGTCTCTCTTGCAGACGCAGGATGGTGTTTTGAAGACGGCTGAGAAGGTGGTAAGTCGTATGTCGGAGTTAATCCAGTTGGCAACGGATGTCACTAAATCCACGCAAGACACAGCTCTTTACAAAACAGAGTTTCAATCATTGCAAAGCCAACTAAAATCTATGCTTGGGGAACAATTTAATGGCGTATCACTATTCAATAACGGGGGGAATGACGCAACTATCACAACAACCAATACGCTAACTGTTGTAACTGCGCACGATGGCGGACAAACCATTAGCATAAGTCAATCGGATTTAGGTTCTGTAGCATATTATGTTGGAACTGATTCTGGAGCGTCTCTTGCGGGAACATCGATAAGCACAGTATTTGGAAGTCCGACAGCAGCATCTGCGGCTGTTAGTTCCATAACCAACGCCATTCAAAATCTCGCCACTCTCCGAGCCACAAATGGTTCCGAGCAGGTGCGCCTGACCTTTGCAGCCGATATGCTTTCGGTAAATAAAACCAACCTTGAGGCAGCCAATGGCCGCATAATGGATGTCGATATCGCATCGGAAAGCGCCAACCTAGCTCGATTGAACATCCTGCAACAAGCCGGCACGGCGATGCTGGCCCAAGCCAATCAGTCAGGCCAATCGCTCTTGCGGTTGCTCGTCTGAGGATATTCGTAGTGGTCAACCAATTCCGGTTCATCGACTTCATGCGAGATTCGCAGTCTGGTATGAAACTCAAAGCTCTGTAAAAAATGAATTAAAATAATTCTTATGATCAACTTAAGTTCAAATGCTGCGCCCATGTCAGCCTCATTGACTTTAGCCAGAACAAACCAAAACCTGAAGCAAAGCATAACCCGTCTTTCGAGTGGATTGCGAATAAATTCCTCGTTCGATGATCCGGCGGGAGTAGCTGTCTCGGCAAGGTTTAATAACAAGGTGCTCCAGTCATCGGCCCTCGGTCAGAACCTGGGAAACACGCTCTCTTTTTTGGAGACCCAAGAAGCCTACCTCAAGCGCGTTGGGAGTATCTTTACGAGAATTCAAGAAATTGAAATCCAAAAACAGGATGTCATTAAAAATCAAGGAGATATCTCAATCTATGACGCTGAGAAGTCGAATCTCATCGCGCAAATTTATCAAATTCGCGATGAGAGGTTCAACGGAGTAAGGCTCTTTTCACCAGATTCCGACATGGATTCGATGGATGCCGATACTGGTTTAATCAATAGCGCTGCTGAAACAGTATTGCAATTTAATCTTACCAACCAGAATGATGCATTGCCAGTGGAGATGGTTTTCTTAATGGATTATTCAAATAGTATGCAGGGGACAATTGATACCGTCCAAGCTAATGTAGCAAACTTTGTAAATGCTGTTCAAACAAAACTTAATGCATCTACTTGGCAAGCAAAAGCTGTAGCCTATAAGGGCATTGGCTCCCCTCCTTACCACGATTTTTTTGCACCTGACGGTGGAAATTTCGTTACCTCAACTGGGGCGCTCCAAAATCAACTTGACGCAATTAACGCAGGCGGCGGCGGCACTCCTGGAGAAACTTTAATCGATGGTATTAATGATGCATTAAATGCAGGCGGGGGCTGGCAGTATTCAAATTCGAAAAAAGTTTTGATGGCTTTTACTGATGAGCGCTCTGATCCGATAAGAACCCCTGGTTTAACTTTAAGCGATGTTACAGATCGCTTGAATCAAGACAGCGTAAACCTTTGGTTATTTACAGACCACCCTACTGGTGATACTTATGACCAGCTTACTCCTCAGCTTATATCTCAAGCAGGTGCGAATACGGATACATTAGTGAAAGCGAATGCCAATATGAGTGCAGCAATAAATGGAATTATTGACTCATTAATTACCACAGAGTTGGTAGACTTCGACACCCTCGCACAATACATCGCCCTGAATGGTGCCAAGCAAAACCGAATCAGAAATCTGATTGATTCCAATGCTTTGCTTAAGAATCACGCCACGGAATCCCTTGGTGAGATTCGCGATTTAGATGTTGCTGCCGAGAGTGTCAACTTCTCCCGTTTAAAGCTTCTGCAGGATGCGGGCACGGCTTACATCGCTCAATCCAATGTGGCCATGAACAGTTCCTTGTTCAACCTCATTTTATAATCTCAACCTAGGTTTCTCAAAAGCTTATTAAAAAACAAAAAATTTGGCGAAAATCCAAAAGTGAGGCCGAGCACTCAAACTTCGACCCGTCCGTGGCGCGGAAGCCGCAAGTAAATTGAAAGGAATATCATATGATCAGTCTTAATGCTACAGGAGCCGCCTCGCCGGTTTCTTACCATCTGAACCAAAACAACCGCAATCTGCAAAAAAGCCTCACTCGGCTTTCAAGCGGTTACCGAATCAACTCCGCCGTCGATGATCCAGGCGGCTTGGCGGTCTCACTGAAGCTCTCGGCGGCGATCCGTCGAACGGATGCCGTCTCGGCCAATGTGGGAAATGCGCTTTCCTTCCTGCAATCGCAGGATGGCGTTCTGCAAGTGGCATCATCCATCGCCCTTCGCATGGCAGAGTTGGCCACATTGGCTTCGGTTGACACCGTGTCAACCAATGATACAGCACTCTATCATAAGGAATTTGTCGAGTTGCAGGCCAACATGTCCGATTTACTGGCGGAAGAGTTCAATGGCATCTCGCTCTTTGCAGCAAGCGGTCAAACATTGTCAGTTGTTACCTCGGAGAATGGAACGCAAACGGCCGGAATCACCAAGGCCGACCTTGATGCGGTGGATACCGACATTGTAGCGCTGACGGGTGGAATTTCCACAGTGGACTATGCAACAACTGCATCTGCTGCGCTTGAAATTGCAATTCAAGATATTGCGGAACTTCGGGCTATCAACGGTGCGGAGCAGTCTCGCATGACATTTGCGCAGGAAATCTTGGCCGTAAACCGCACAAACCTTGAGGCCGCAAATAGCCGGATCATGGATGTCGATATCGCCGAAGAAAGCACAAACTTCGCAAGATACACGATCCTACAGGAAGCCGGACTTGCTGTCTTGGCACAAGCCAATACCTCGGCTCAAAGTCTGCTGAGATTATTGGAATAAATTTCCACCCCTGATCGAGGCCTCCATCCAGGAGGCCTCGGCTGGGTTTACGAAATCCTGATCTGAAAGGAAAGCGCGTGAGACTCAAAAGCCAAGGGGGCATGGGCGTCCCTCCCGTGTTGGCACTGATTTCCATCTTGAGTGGCGCCATCTGTCTCCCTCAATCCACCGTTCTCTGTGGATAAGGTTAGGATGCCTGAAGATAGGCTGCCTCTGGCAAGTCTTTCTCCAAATTTTGTCCAAACATCCTCGCTTGCCGCACGCCAACTTCAATCAACCTGGTCCAATGGGAAAGTGAATGAGCTGCCTGTTTGAATATGCAGACGATTCACACTTAAACCACGAATTTTACGAATAACCACGAATAAAAACCGAGAATGAAATTCTCCGGCGAAGCCGCTCCCAATTCGTGAAAATTCGTCCTATTCGTGGTTAAAAAATACGGATCGCTATCACTGCCGTCCCATAAGAAGGCAAAAAACGAGTGTCT
>JAPLTI010000331.1:2599-8435 GCA_026398285.1 Verrucomicrobiota bacterium | reverse complement strand
CGATTTTCAGGTTTGAGCAGGTCTTCAAGTTGGCCTTCGGGGAGTTTTTTGAAAGCTGCGTTGGTCGGAGCGAAGACAGTGAACGGCCCCTGCCCTTGGAGGACAGTGACGAGTTCCGCTGCCTTGATCGCAGTGACAAGGGTGCTCAGCTCTGGCTTGCTTGCGGCTGCAGCCACGATGTCTGGCATGGCCACTGCAGGAGCGCTTGGATCTGCAGCGCTGGCGCGTTGAGGTGTGAGTGTGGCAACCGCAAGTGCGGCGGCCATGGTGGTGATGGTGAGGTATGCTTTCATTTTTGTATGTTTGTGTGTTTGTTTCTCGATGAATTCGAGGCGGCCATTAACGCATGCTCCGGAAATAGCTGGTATGGGGTGTTGGCCTGATTTGTAGGAGGCGGGCGAATCGTTCAATCTCTCGCGAGGCGCATGGGGCCTTAACCCTATGGCGGAAAAGTCGGGAAGGTTGAAGCTGGGCTCCGAATCCGCGAACAACGGATTCATCGAATGTAGATGATTTCCCATATCCACTCAGCACTGGAATTTTCCGCCCAAGTCCCTCGCTACACCGAAATCCTGCGGGTGTTGTTCAAATACGGATTTTCCGATGTCCTCAAGTTGTTTGCCCTCCAGCGTATCATGGGAATTGAGGCCAGCGAGATGCCGACGCATGACTCTGGCCTACTGGCGAAACCTCCCGAAGAACGGTTGCGATTGGCTCTGGAGGAGTTGGGGCCGACATTTATCAAATTTGGGCAGATCGTGAGTTCGCGTCGCGATTTGGTAAACGCGGATTACTTCGGCGAGCTCCGCAAGCTGCAGGACGATGTTCCCACTTTTCCCGGAAAAGAAGCGAAGCACATTTTCCACGAGGAAATCGGGATGAGCGCGAGCAAAGCCTTTGCCTCCTTCGACGAGGAGCCCATGGCTGGAGCGTCGATTGCCCAAGTTCATCGGGCCACAACGCATCAAGGGGTAGCCGTGGCCGTAAAAATCCAGCGTCCTGGCATTCAGGCTCTCATCGATAGGGATCTCTCCATCCTGCATGACTTGGCGAGTTTCTTGGAGAAGCATGCTCCGGATATTGCCGTCATAAACCCGGTCGGCGTCGTGAAGGAGTTTTCAAAAACTATCCTGAAAGAGCTCGATTTCACCAATGAGGCCGACAACATGGAACGCTTTGCTCTTCAGTTTGATAAAAATGAGGCTATCCAGGTTCCCGGCGTCCTGCGTGAGTTCAGTAGCAAGAAAGTCCTCACCATGGAGTTCATCTCGGGCTGTGCTGTCACTGAGCCCAAGGTGCTCCGGAGGCATCACATCGACCCGATCCTGCTTTCGGAGAACATTTCAAAACTTATTTTCAAGCAAATCTTCGTGCATGGGTTCTTCCACGGGGATCCTCATCCCGGCAATATGACCGTGCTCCCAAGGGGAGTCATGGGACTCTATGACTTTGGAATGATGGGGGAATTTTCCATGGGCTTTCGATCGAGCGTGGCCAATCTCCTTGCCGGCTTGGCGGAGAAGGACAACCGGCAGGTCATGAGCGCACTTGTCGATATGTCCGAATCAGGAAAATTGGTTGATTCGGAAAAGATGCTGCGAGCTGTCGAGGAGTTTAGTAACAAGAACCTTACCAAACCGCTCTCGCAGATTAACCTTTCGGGTGTTTTTAACAAGTTGCAGGAACTCTTGCGTGATCAACATCTCCAAATGAAGGGGAGCTTTTACTTGGGCATCAAGGCCCTCTCCCAGATCGAAGCGATCGGCCGTGAACTCAATCCCAAACTCAATTTCGTCGTCATTGGACAGCCCTACGCGATCAGGATGCTTGAGACGAAATACCGCCCCGAGCACATTTATCATATCCTGAGGAAGCTCTCCTCGACCTCGCTCGACATCTTGGATGACTTCCCGGGAGACATCCGCATCCTCTGGAAGCGCCTGCAGCGCGGTGAGATCAGTATTCCCATCCAGCATAATATTGATGCGAAAGGTATCGAGCCTCTTCGGAAGACGCTGAATACAACCTTCAACCGACTTGGCAACGCCATCCTCACCGCCGCTGTCTTGATCTGTTCGACAAGTCTCATTCGCTCCGACCTCTCGCCGAAAATCTGGGGCATTCCCGCTATTGGCTTAATCGGGTTGGCCTGGGGGGTATGGATGTGCCTCAGACACGCGATCTCCACCCGACGCAGCGACGGACTGTGAAGGATGTGCGATTTGCGCTGAGGCGCGTCCGTATGGTTGGGAAATCAAAAATGCCGCCTCACATTTTCTTGATGAAATCTTGAAGAGTCGATGCCCCGTCTTCTATCGCTTGCGAGAGAGTCTTAGAGGCCTTGCCCAGCAGGCTGTGGGCTTTCCTTTTGGCGAGGATACGGGACTCCTCCGTGTTTTGGGCTCCTTCCCGGATGCCAGTGCGCAGCAATGCCGTGGCCTCATCGAGGAATTTCAGCGCTTGAGTCGCCAGTTTATTATGATGAACGGTTGGCTTGCTTGTGACTTTGGGAGCAAGCTTCGCGAGGACAGACTTTTTCTTTGTCGCTGGTTTTTTGGCGCCACGCTTGATGGTGGCTGTTTTTTTGGCTGTGAGGCGGTGCGTGTGTTTTGTCATATCCACAATCTAAAACAACGGAGGCCCGGTCGGTATGCGTAGTTTTCAGACCTACTGTAACCCAAGCCCGCAGGCCGGATAGGCTGCGGAATTCGCGTTTTTTGGAGTCGCTGGTAGATTGTGAAAATGAACTCCACATTGATCGTCTCTGCGCTCGTCGTTATGGGCGTCGCCTTGTCCATTTGGGGCTGCAAGACATCCCGCTCGGGATATGAATCAGCGCCTTACTCTGCAGTCCTGTCGGATGGTAAATTCGAGCTGCGTGACTACCCGGAGTTGACCATTGTCGAGACACCCATGCCCAAGGAGGGTGGTGGTGAAAATTCAGGCTTCGGCAAATTGTTCCGCTACATTACAGGCAATAACAAAAGCCAGGAATCAATCGCCATGACCACGCCGGTGTTCATTTCCCGGGATGCCCACACCATGGCATTTGTCCTGCCAGCCAAGTCCTCTGCTGACCGCGCCCCTGCACCTCTGGACTCCTTGGTGAACATTAAAAAAATCCCTGCAGGCCGATTCGCTGTGCTTCGGTTCAGCGGCTCTCGCTCCGCCGCGAAGGAATCGGAATGCCTCGCCCTCCTGAAAAGTTGGATCGACGCCAAAGGTCTCACAGCCGTCGAGCCGCCGATCTATGGCTTTTTCGATCCACCATGGACCCCCTCATTTTTGCGGCGCAACGAAGTCATGCTGCGTCTCGCACCCAAGCAATAGCGGCGCATCTCGGAACCAAGCTTCAGGCACGAACGCGCTGTCTTACCAGCAAATCTTCACGCCAAGACCCAAAGCCGCAAAGAGGGCAGAACGGCCGTCTCGGCCGTTTTTAAAAAACAGGGACTCTCACGAAGCCACCAAGACACGGAGAAAAATTCTCGCCCGGAATGCCGACGCCCTCGTCGGCATCAGCAACTTTCTGCGATGACTCTAGGACAACTCCGCCAAACCCAGTGCGTCAAAATGCGGAGCAAATTCTTGCGATTGCTGGATTCAAATGCGTGCTTAATACAATAGAATATCAAGGATTAATGCCCGACCCCTCTGAGCTTAACTCGCCTCCGAGACGCGGAATTTTATCCCATTGGTTCGTAACTCTGTAGGATTTACTCTCGCAAATTTCGCAGTCGAACTCGAAGTCCCGTAGCAAGCTGGTTTGTGAGGCGAGACTTGAGCCTTGGAAGATGCTGATAACCATTTTTGGCATGGGCATTTTTTTTACCATGTCCAAAAGCTCCAATCGGTCGAGAAGCGAAAGATCAAAGGAACCGACACGAAATGTTTTGGCTTGAGGAAATACGTTTAGCAATTGCTCCGAATAAGCTCCCTTCCCACCCGAATAGAATGCAGCCAAGAGCAATGCGTCAGCCATGATCTGAGATGAGGCGCAAAACCAGTAACCCAGTTTTTCGCATTCTGAATCCTCAAGGTTTATGCGGTGAATTGACCACGCGCATTTGTCTCCCTCATGCAAATAGAGCGCATAAAGCGGGGTGATTCCGCCATCGTTAGGGTGAGATTGGCCGAGCAGAATTTGGGCAGTTAGAGCTGACATGAATTTTTCCTTTTGTTGAAGTTGTGGCTTTCCCGTTATGGAGACCATCCGGGCCGCGCTTGCTCGGATGCGAGCAAGCGGACATTCGTTGCCAAGACAGCGAATAAACGCAAATTACCACAATAAGTCCTGAACGCAAATTTGTATCAGTCCCTTTACTCCCGATTATTTCTGGATTCGGATTTGATAAGCTTTCCAAGCTCAATATTAACTACATTGGAAACGATTATATAAGCATTTTCCACCAAACTATAGTCACGAGGGTTTTTAGGGAGTTTCCCTCCATGGAATAGATTGCAACGGACTTTGTAAACTTGTTTGAAAATTGTTTGCGTATCGTAAAGGTCTCGCGGCTTCGCTAGATCCCGCACACCCTGCATACAAAAAAATAGAACTGCCGCCTTGTATTGTTGATCCTTCAGCAATGCCAAATGGATTTTTTTGGTTTCTGGCAGATCGGAATATTTTTCGATCTGTTTTTTATCGTTTTCTATTTCCGGAAACATTTCGGCATAGAAGGCATTGAACGCGACCCAGGTCGCAACGAATTTGAAAAATGCATTGTCTTGGATGGCAGGATCCGTGGTGGCCAGTTCATGCCATTTTTGGATTAGCTCCAGACGTGAGGGCGGAAATTTATGGTCATCCATTTTTTGAAATTTCTAACGCTTCTTCCAGCGATGCGGCACCAGTCATTGAAAGCACACTGGTTTCGTATTCAGGTGTCAGCGGCGTGATTATTCCGTTTCGTATGTTATTTAGCAGATAGCTGATTCCATCTTTTCCTGGATCTGCTCGGCCCACGCTTTCGATTGCGGCACTGGCGAGTTTTCCAGCAGTCAAATCAAAGCATTTTCCCTCTTTGTTGAAATCCGTATAGAAAACCTCATCAAAGTCATGTAAATCACTCCACGCCTTAACCAGAACGGCATTTACGCCAGTTCCGGGTCTGTATTTGCGCGATGAGTTGCTCGAACGAATCTCACGCCGCCAAAGAATGTCCATGGCGAACTGCTTGGAGCAATCGAAGGTAAGGGGAAGAATACGGGCAGTGACACTGCCTCCGCAAGCATGTGGAACCAGTGTTGGCGCTCCTCCACGGCTCAAGCTGAATCGTCCATACTCGACAGGAAAAGGTGTCTCGACGGTAATTGAATCACCAGAAATCACATTGGCGATCTCCTCGCCGGGATCATCAATTAACGAACCGAAAGCCAAAATGCCGATTTTCATTTTTTGGTCTCCTTCCGCAGCCTGGCGTTCAGTTGTCGGGCGCTCTCATATTGTGCCTTATTTGACTCAGGCTTGGCGGAAGTCTTCTCTGTTTGAGATTCCACCCCTGATCTTCCAACAACAGTCCCGGGCATACACGCCTGCATAAACTCGGCGAGCGAGAGTAGGATTGGCTCGCCGAGTCGATCGGGCGCGAAAAACTCTTCCCGAATTTTTTTCAGCCCGTCCAAATCCCACTCGGTAGTCTCATACCCTGGAACCCTCTCAATCGGAAAAACCAGATACTGCTCATTGTTGGGACTTGGATAGCCCGATTCCAGCATCTTTGTTTTGAGCAGGGCCTTCGCGCCTTGCTTGGATTTGAGCCGCCAGAGGCCTTTGGTGGCACCGGCTTCGTTGCGCAGGGCAAACACCCTTGTTCCGACAACCAAGGGATCG
>JAPLTI010000331.1:0-2551 GCA_026398285.1 Verrucomicrobiota bacterium | reverse complement strand
GGGATCGAGAATTTCAACCGCGCCGGCCACACCTTCCCCCAATCGCACATTGTAAAGCCCCCTCTCCTCGATCCACTTGAGGTGGTCCTCGTCCTTACACCACCCCACCAGCACCGAGACCGTGTGGGAGCTGTTCGGACCTTCGCCAATGTCATTCAACAGCCCCGGCAGTTCCGATAATATATACGGTGTCGTATCACCGAAATCAGACTCCCACTTTTCATGGGTCTGCGCCATATGCTGGGTTCCCTGTCGGCGATGCTCCAAAAACGAAACGCCATTCGCAAGCAAGGCCAGAACCTCGTCCAAAAATTTACCCAGATACTCGATTCCCTTGGCCGAACCATCGCTCGCAGGCTTGATCGCGAAAGCCCCCAAGCCGGGAAGCAATTCATGGAATCCCTTCCAACACTTGTTGTCTTTTTCGACACTTGTGATCTCGCCGGGGTAAAGCACATAGGCTCCCTCCGAGCGCCGGATCGCATCCCGATAGGCATGCATCTTGAGAAGATCAGCGCGGTTGTAGTTTCCCTCACGCTGGCCATTCTTCTCCTCGTTCAGCATGGATTCCGACGAGGATTCATCCATTTCCTTCCCGAAGATCGCATCGATGCTCTGCACCCGATACTTGGCGTCGAAATGGATATGCACCATCTGCTCGGTGCGCTCGGCTTCCTTCTTGTCCAGCCCATCCGGCCAAAATGACATGGTAAAATCCGGCCGCAGAATGCGAGTCCACGAGCCTGTCGTTCGCGGGTCCATGTTGCCCCCAAAACTCTTGTTGTAGGAGAACTCCCCTTGGATATTCCGGTGCCCGCTCGTTTTCAGCCCCTTGAACGAAGCCCGCGTTCCCTGCTTGATCACAAAATTGAGCGGATCGTTCTCATCCAAAAGCTTTCGCTTCTCATCGATCGATACCCCGAACTTCGCGCAGAAAAGTTTGAAGAGTTGGGAAAAAAGCCACGCCTCGTAGAGCGCAGGCAGGTCCTTCTTCCCTGCATCGAAGCCGCTGGCCCCGCCGCCCATCACCTCCTCGGCTCCGGCCCATTTGATTTTCGAGGAAAGGCGGAATTCCAACCAATGCCGCAAGACCTCCCTGTAGCCCGCCTTGCGTTGCAGCACCGGACTTCCCATCGGCACGAAACGCAACTCGCCCACCTCGGAAAACATCCCCGCCGCGAGATGCCTGGCAATCCGCGTTTGGAGGTCTTTGATGTCCGCAGAACCGGTTCGTATTTCTTTTTTCCCTCCCCGGAGCGGATGATCATTTCTTCCGCATGGTCGAGGAATCGGGAAAACGACTTCAATGCGAACTTCACAAAACGGTTCTCCGGTGTGTCCAGCGTCCGCCGCTTGCTCGCCACGCGCACTTTCGAGGGCAGGGAGGGCTCGGCAATGCCGAGTCCCTTCATCATCCTGTGGAGCGAATGCCCCGCTGGCACGGCGGTTCTCGCCCCTCCCATCGCGATTTGGGAATGGAAGGACTTCCCCGCCCGGAATGGTCGCTCGATCGGACGAATATCCGGCTCGGATTCCAGCTTCTCGTTCGGGTAGCGCAGGATTTGAGCGATTGCTCCGCGAAACTCCCGCCCTGCGAGCGTGGTTCGCAGGTATTCCACTTGCTGAGCCAGGCTAGGGGGATCTTCCGCCCACTCGCTCACCATCGGCACCGAGGTGAGCGCGCCGAGATCGAAGCTGTAGCAGCGCAAATCCTCGGCCAGACCGCGCAGCATGCCGCGATATTCCTCCAGATAATCCAGCTTTACGGAGCGGATTTCCACGATGCCCGTGGCCACTCGTTTGCCATGCTCCGTCAAATGAAGGTGCAGGCGAGCGGCTGAGGCCCGGGTTTCGAGAAGCCGGATGTTTTTGTATCGCGAAATGAGACGGTTCGGCTCCAGTTCGATGTGGCGCTCTTTTTCAACGCCCTTGATCTCATAAGAGTAGCGGCAGGATTCCCGCAGCTGCACAGGCGCAGTGCCCTGTTTGGCAGCTTCCTCGGCCGAGATCACCAGCAACGGCTCGCTGCCTTCTGACTCTTCGTCGTTTTCCTTGCCCTCATATGCGAACAGGATGGTTGCGAAGACATTTCCGCTATCATCCAAGCACTCCACCAGAGGTTGCCTATTTTCGCTTGGCGCCATACCGGGGATTGCGAGCGTGGTGGCGAACGACCAATATCCGAATGTCGGCGCCGGTCTCGCGGAAAAGAAAATTGTATGGGAACCTCTGCAGGTTCGCCCGCTTGTAACCACCGACCCGCTCGTTGAAATGCTCGGGGTTCTCAGCAACCTCTAAAACCTTGCCTCGAAATTCCTCATAAAAATCATCCGCCAGCCGGGAATCCGCCACCTCCTCGTAGTATCTCATGATGGCATCCACTTCGGCAGCGACCCGGGGATGAAAAACCACATTCACCGTGTGCGCCGGCTTGAAATCTGTTGATCAAATTCGCGGAGACTCAGCCCCATGGCGGGGTTTTCATCCAGTTCCGCATCCCGCCGCACCGCTTCCGCAAGCCCCCCATCGGCTTCCGAAAAGAGCCCGGGTA
>JAPLTI010000090.1 GCA_026398285.1 Verrucomicrobiota bacterium | reverse complement strand
CACCAAAAAACTCTGGGACTACATCAAGAAGCACAAGCTTCAGGATGAAAAAAATAAACGTAACATTAACGCCGACGCCGCTCTCAAGGCTGTTTTCGGTGGCAAGTCCCAAGTGACGATGTTCGAAATGACCAAGCTCGTTTCGGCTCACATCAAGTAACTCGGCACTTTTCTTTAAAAAAAGACCGCTGGTCGAAAGGCCAGCGGTCTTTTTGTTTTCTGGTGATGGCAACTCAGACTAGGCGTCGACGCTCACAGGCTGTCCAGGCGATGATGAGCCCTGCCATGATGTGCGCCACGAGCACTAAAATACAAAGAGCGCCCGGCGACAGGGGGCTTTGAATCACCATCTGCACGATGTCGTAGTAGCGCTCGGACTTGAGGGTTTTCAGTATGCCCGACCAGCTCCAGTAGGCGGAAATGAAGGGACGGGTCAGCGCACCGAACCATTCCGGCAGGGCAAGAACGGCTCCCGAGAGGGGGAGTTGGAAGCCGACAAGGTAGATCGAAGCCAGCGAGGCCTGCTCAGGCGATGACATGAGACTGGAGATGCCAAGGCAAATGGAAGTCATCGCGGCATTCACCAGGACCAGCAGCAGAAGTTGCCCTCCCAGTTCACCAGGGAATCCGCAGATGTGGTGGACGAAAAGTCCCATCCACAACGACTGTGCCAGCACAAGCACCGACAAGAAAGCCGCCTTGGATCCGATGTAGGCGAGGGGATTCAGGCCGGAGAGTTTCTCCTTTTCAAAAATCCCCCGCTCGGCGGCAATCTCGCGACCGGAGTTGTTGGCACCCATGAGCGTTAGGAGGATGACTTGAAACATCACGATCCCGGAAACCAGGCTCCCGACTTTGCTGGACTGGATTAAAAAATCCCTCGCCTCGTTGAGTTGTTGAACCAGGTTCAAATCCAGACCCATACTCAGGTTTTTTACCGCAGGCAGGCCGTTCCAAGCAAAAATAGCCACCAGTAGAGGGAAGCCCAAGATCAACCCAAGTTGCAGAAAAATTTGCGGGCGGCATCGCAAGAAAATCATCCAGCGGCGCAAAAAGTTGGCTTCCGATGCTAGGGAGTTCGACCGATTCGGAAAACTCTGCTTCATCCGTTCGTGGTGTTTCTTTTTTCAAGTCCCCAGCTGCATCGTTCAGCGCATCGCGGTGCTTGATCCACGAGGCGGCCCAATCCTCGGCTTCTCGCAACTCCAGCTGCGCATACACCTCATCGGGGGAATCGACACGGAAGTAGTGGGCGATGAACTCCGGCTTGCCCTGATAGACGATGTGGCCCCCGTAGAAAACCGTCACCGAGTCGTAAAGCTCCAGATGCGCGAGGCTGTGCGTGACGGATAGCACTAGGCGCTGGCTTTGACGCGACAGGGCGTGCAGAAGCTTCACAATGTCGTCCTCGGACTGCGGGTCGAGTCCGCTTGTGACCTCATCGCAAAGCAGGATCTGCGGTTGGCTCGTCAACTCGATCGCCAGCGCGAGCCGGCGTCGCTGTCCCCCGGAGAGCACGCCTACGCGATGCCCTTCGAATTCCTGCATTCCCACTTCGCCAAGGATGCGGTCGATGTCCTCGCTGGAAGACTTGGTGCTCCGAAGCCTCATTGCGAATGTCACGCACTCGCGAACCGTGAGTTCCTCATGCGCGATGCTGAATTGCGGCACATATCCAATCTCCGAAGGGGAAAAATCCTCATCCTCGAGGTCGCGTTCCTTCCAGAAAATTTGCCCTTCCTCTTCGCCGGGCGCTATGCCTGCGATGAGTTTCAGGAAGGTCGTCTTGCCACAGCCCGATGGGCCAATGATTGCACCAAAATGTGTCGTCGGATACTTGGCGGAAACTCCGTTCAGAAGGGTCGTGGAACCCTGGAGCGAGCTGATTGAGAGGGAAGCGTCGATGATTTCCAGCATGGTGTGGTTTTAAAAAAAGGGGATCTCCAAAGAAACCATTCGGCTGCGGTCAATGCAATGCGCTACTCGGGATCGATCACCGGCGACTCGGTATTCTCAGCCGCTTTGCGTTTGGCCTCTTCTATTTTTTTAGCCCTCCGGCGCTTCCATTCGCTGCAGTTGTGGAGCGTTCGCACAAGAACAAGCAAGAGGGCACCGCGCAGCGAACGAGGGAAGACGATCCAGTCCCAAAAGCTCGATGCGTGCGTTGACACCTGGCGCTTGAATTCCTGGTCGTTCTGCAAAAAGTCATAGATCCGCCGATTCTCGCCGATGCATTTTTCCAGCACATGCAACATGAGAAGCCGTCCGGGGGAAAAAGAGGCCATCGCAGGATCAAATGCCGTGCCATGCATGCAGTAGTTGTCAGCCCCGAGAATGCCGATTTCGTAGGCGACCAGTTCGTCATTCACCGTAAGGATGCTCAAACGCAGGCGTCCACGCGCGGCGAGGCTTTCCATGAGCAGGTGGTAAAAGGCCCGGTGCGTCGCGCGCTTGAAAATTCCCACGCCCTCTTCGCCTTTCCAGCTCACTTTTTCGAGTTGCATGGCTTTTGTAATCCAAGGCGAGACGTCCTCGGGCGTCTCTAGACTTTGGAATCGCACCTCACCTTTCTCATCAAGGCGCCGGGCTTTGCGCCGAAGACTCTGGCGGGTTTTCGGGCCGAAGACCATCTGCATGAAATCCTCGAAGCTTTTGAACTTGTCCAACTCGACAAGAAAGCGCTCGGTCCGCTTGCGAAGAAAGTGTCGACCTTTGCCCGATTTGATCGCCGGTTGAAGCACCTGATTGGCGAACTGCAGCGACAACAGCGGCATCCAGGCAAAGCTATAGTTTTTGCAAAGCGCGCACAGAGCCTCGACCAACGGTCCCATGGCATCCTGCCTTGCCACGGGATCAAAAAGATCCGCCGCTTGTGCCCCCACCGGCAAAAGCGATATTCCGATCACAGGGATGCGATGTTCAAAAAATGGCCACACACCAACCAGGCGCCCCTCATCCCGGCAGGTAATGAAGCACACCTCGTATCTGCGCCCGAGACTCAAGAGCCACGAATAAACCCACTCGGGTGAGAAAAAGACATTTGCGTTCGGCAGGGACTCGAACAATTCGATATACTCCTTCTCCAACGCAAAAGCGGCCTTGCGGCCACGTAGGGTTTCTGTGATGAGGGGCTGCATTCTTTGTTAGTATTCAGGTTTGGAAAACTTTGCACTATTAACCTGAAATCCCGAATATCGCCCCTTCATCGCCCACATGAAATATCTCGGTCGCCTCGCTCCCACACCCACAGGTTATTTACATCTCGGGCATGCACTGACTTTTTCCATAGCCCACCGTCGCGCCTGCGATGCTGATGGACGGATTCTTCTCCGCATGGAGGACCTCGATCCTCACCGGTGCTCGGAGGAGTTCGCCCGCGCTGCGATGGACGACTTGCGCTGGATGGGACTGGACTGGAGCGGGGAATCCATCTTCCAAAGCCAGCGCCGACATTTTTATCTGGAAGCCTGGCGCAGACTCAAGGAGGCGGCCTTCATCTACCCCTGCCGCCGCTCCCGCCGCGAAATATCATCCCTCGCTCCACATGAGGAGGAACCTGTCTTTCCTGTCGAGTGGCGAGCTGATCCTCGGGAAGCGCAGTCTTTCCAAGAGCCCTCTGGTGTGAACTGGCGCTTCCGGGTTCCCAACGACGAAGCCATTTCTTTCAAGGATCAAAATTTCGGTGTCATCGAAAAAACCACCCTGCGCGATTTCGGGGATTTTCTCGTTTGGAATCGCGACGACATCCCAGCCTACGAACTCGCCGTGGTGGTCGATGACATAGCCATGGGCATCACCGAGGTTGTGCGCGGGGCGGATCTTCTTACATCCACCGCACGGCAGATTCTTCTCTATCGCGCTCTCGGCGCGGTCGAACCCGCGTGGTTTCACTGCCCGCTGGTCTGCGATACCGAAGGCCGCCGCTTGGCGAAACGCACGGGTGGACTCAACCTGCGTGACTTGCGGGCGCAGGGACTCATGCCCGCGCAGGTCCTCGATCTGGCGCAAAAATCCCTCCGCTGATCAGCGCTTTCTTTTTGCGCCGAATCTCATTCCCTTGTGCGTCCTCACGCCTTTAGCGCCCTTCAGTGAGGAGAGGACGCTGTCTTCGTTGAAGAGGGCTGTGTAGACATAGTTGAAATTCTCGATCTTGAGACGAGGCACTTTTTGTCCGATGAAACGCTCGATATCGAGAACATGTGGCAGCTCCTCCGCCGTCATAATGGTGAACGCCTCGCCGACCGTTTGGGCACGCCCCGTGCGGCCGATACGGTGCACATAGTCCTCAGGGTGCTGGGGCACATCGTAGTTGATGACATGGCTCACGCCGGCGATATCGATGCCTCGCGCGGCGATGTCTGTCGCGACCATCACCTCGTAGCGTCCGCCTTTGAAGCCTTCAAGAGCATCGACGCGCTCGGTCTGAGTGCGGTTTGAGTGGAGCGTGGCAACAGAGTGGTTGTTTTTTTTGAGCTGGCGGGAGATGCGGTCGGCTCCGTCTTTGGTGCGGCTGAAAATTAGAACGCTGTCGTAGTTTGTGCGCTCGAGCAGTGTGAGGAGCAGGTCAAATTTCTGATCCGCCGCGACAGGGTAGAGAGCGTGGGAAACCGTCTCAGCAGGCGAGCGGCGCGCCCCGATCTCAATACGTTCGGGGTCCTTCAGGCACCAGGCCGAGAGCCGTTGGATCTCCTCGGGAATCGTTGCGGAGAAAAGCAGGGTCTGCCTTTCCTTGGGACACTGTTCCACAATGCGTCGCACATCAGGCAGGAAGCCCATGTCGAGCATACGATCCACCTCGTCGAGGATGAGAAATTGGAGCGAGCTTAAATCAACCAACCCTTGCTGCATGTGGTCGAGCAAGCGGCCGGGAGTTGCCACTACGACATCGCAGTGGCGTTTCAGGTCGTCCCGTTGTTTTCCATAGCCCACACCACCATGGATGAGTGTGACCTCGGTGTGCATGAACCGCATATAGTCGCGGAAGGCCGTCTCCACCTGCATCGCCAACTCGCGCGTGGGCTCAAGAACCAAGCACCGGATGCGTGGCTCGGGATGATCGAGTTTTGCAAGCACAGGCAACGCAAAGGCAGCCGTCTTGCCGGTGCCGGTTTGAGCCGAGGCCACAAGGTCGCGGCCGGAGAGAATCACTGGAATGGCACGAAGCTGAATGGGCGTGGCATCCGAGTAACCCATGCGTTGCGCTCCGTGTAGAACAGGCTCCGGGAGCCCGAGATTTTGAAATGACATTTCGATAACCTGCCCTTTCGTGCGAGTTGCCGCAATGAAAAGCACAACGGCGTTGCGGCTTTCTGCCAGATGCCGGTGGGCGACGGAGTTTCACCGAGTTTATATGCGCCTTGCGTTTACTTCAGTCACCGATACTGCTTCTCTCCAAATCCATGCCTCATACCGCACTCTTCCAGCCCCTCAAACTCGGCGCCTTCGAGGTGCCCAATCGCATTTTCATGGCACCGCTCACCCGCTGCCGCGCTGAAGCAGGCCATGTGCCGGGAGCGATCATGGCGGAATATTACGCCCAGCGCGCCTCTGCGGGCCTGATCATCGCCGAGGCCACGATGGTCATGGAGGGGAACTCCGCATTCTACGCGGAACCGGGCATTTACTCGGAAGCCCAGATCGCCGGCTGGCGCCAAGTGACAGACGCCGTGCACGCCAAGAATGGGA
The DNA here is from genome assembly GCA_026398285.1 of Verrucomicrobiota bacterium. Taxonomy (GTDB): domain Bacteria; phylum Verrucomicrobiota; class Verrucomicrobiia; order Chthoniobacterales; family Terrimicrobiaceae; genus UBA967. Next base: position 21,672 of record JAPLTI010000090.1, on the reverse strand, counting down.
AAATTTTTCTTCAGCTCTGGCATGGCGGCCGAGCCTGCCCCTCATCCTTCAACGGAGGCGCCCAGCCAGTGGCCCCAAGCGCCCTTGCCATCACAAACGACGAGGTGCACACGCCCGATGGCAAGAAACCCTACGACATCCCGCGCGAACTCCGCGATGAGGAGATTCCTGCCATCGTGGCTGGTTTTAAAAATGCGGCTGAAAATGCAAAACTCGCCGGCTTCGATGGCAGCGAGATCCACGCTGCCAATTGCTACCTCATCGACGAATTTCTCCGCGACGGCTTAAACAAACGCACCGGCCCCTATGGCGGTCCTATCGAGAACCGTGCCCGATTTTTGCTCGAAATCCTCGAAGCCGTTTCCTCCGTCTGGTCCTCCGACCGTGTCGGTGTTCGCATCTCGCCGCTCAATAGCTTCAATAGCATGTCCGACAGTGATCCCGTGGCGCTCGCGACTTGGCTTGCCAAGCGCCTCGACACCCTGAGTCTGGCGTATCTCCATGTCATGCGCGCCGATCTCCTCGGCCAGCAGCATGCCGATGTGCTCACCCCGATCCGTGAGAACTTCTCTGGCGTTGTCGTTTCCAATATGGCCTACACGGCTGCCGAGGCATCGGACGCCATTTCTTCCGGTAAAATCGACGCAGTGGCCTTCGGGACGAGCTTCCTCGCAAATCCCGACCTTCCCGCTCGAATACGCCTCGAGGCGGAACTGAACACTCCAAACCCCGCCACATTCTACTCGTCAGGCCCCGTCGGTTACACGGACTACCCGCCTCTCGCTTCCTGAAAAAAGCTGCAGTTTGTTAAAAAGCGGCGATATTGGCCTCTATGAAGTCATTTAGTTTCATCGCCGCTTTTCTGCTGCTGACCGTCCTCCCGTCTGCATTCGCGAAGGATAAGGAAAACTCCCGCCAGGTGTTGGTCATTCCTGTGACAGGCTCCGGTCAGTCGACCACCTCAGCATTGGGTGCCTCCCACACGACCCGCACTTCCAGCGGTCAATCCTTCTCCACATCGCAACTCGGCAGCACGACAATCACTCGCGATAATTCGGGTAATACTTGGCGCACAACCAAAGTTGGAAACAGCTATGTCACCCAAGGGCCGAACGGCCAGACTCAGACGACAACAAAACTCGGCAACAGCTACATAACCCGCGATTCCTCCAGCGGCAAAACCCTCACCACCTCCCCGCTCGGAAACTCCTACCAGACCCGCTCAAACACTGGCACCGCTTGGTCCACCAGTCCCCTTGGAAACAATTTCATCACCCGCGAAACCACTTCCGGAAAGGATTCCAAACCCGCTCTGATCGTGATTCCAAAAGCCAAGTGACGCTCGCGCCCGCAAAATCAGGACTCTTACTGAATTGACACGCCACATGGCACTCGTAGCTTTCCGCAGCCATGGATCATCCTTTGAATATGCACAATGCATCTGCTTCCCTCATCGCCCCGTGCAGGGTGGGGGAGCTGCATAGCTTGCGCCGCGATCTCTGCCGGATCTCTTGTCTTTGTTTACTGATGGCTTTTTTCGGTGCATGCGCTCCCCAAGGTGACGCCCGCGGGCGGGACCGCATATCGGTTTACTCCACCGCCTATCTCACCGAGAACAATACCATCGCCTTCGCCTCGCGCACCGGCAAAAAACCCGAAGCCAAACCCCGCCAAGACTGGGTTTGGACGGGGGATGGCATTCTCGGCGCGCCATCCATCGAGATCGATCTCACCACACAAACCGTCGGTTTTTTCAAAGGCGGCGTTGAGGTCGGGAAATCTCCCATCTCCAGTGGCCGCGAAGGTTACACCACGCCGACAGGCAGCTTCTCGATTTTGCAGAAAAACAAAAACCATGTCTCAAGTCTCTACGGAGACTATGTGGATGCAGAAGGCAATGTGGTTATGGCCAATGTGGCCTCCAATCGGGATGCCCGCCCAAAGGGAACAACCTTCCGCGGAGCCCCCATGCCCTATTTCATGAGAATCTTCGGAGGCGTCGGCATGCACGCCGGCTACCTCCCCGGCTACCCAGCCTCCCACGGCTGCATCCGCATGCCCCGCGGCGCCGCCCAGCGTTTCTTCGAAAACGCCCCACTCGGCACCCCCGTTCGAGTAGTCCGCTGATCACTTCCCGAATCCGCAAGGAGCGGGAAGTTGCTCTCCCATGCTCGGCCATATGCCCGGTTCCGATCGCTTTTGGCGAATCAATCCCTGCCTGAAAATTGAAATTGCACCGGCCTTAAATCGTTTTCAAAGCAAGATCAGTTTTTCTCTTCTTTACCACGAATCACCCTGAATTGGTGCCATTCATCCGGACTAGCCTTATCTTTACGGATAAGTTGCGTTCTCTTTCCTATGTTCCAACCGATTCATGCTCCGTTACGGTTTTGTCACGCGATTGAATTCCGCTTTTGTATTGTATTTTTTTGCAAAATGAAATCTCTACATAGTGTAAACCTCAAGGAAATCGATTGAGGCGTCTTTCAGACTCGATCAGAACTTTTCTTCGCTCCTTTGAGGTCCCAATTATCCGTAAAAAATCTTATGAATCAAAACTCCCTTCGCCTGCGTCTTTATTTTCAAATAGGCCTTTTTATTTTATCATTTGCGATGTTTGGCATTCTCGCATTCAACACGCTTAGCGTCTTGCGGGTGAATGGTCCGATTTACAAAGACATTGTTCGCGGCAAAGACCTGATCGCGGATATTCTCCCTCCGCCGGCATACAGCGCCTGAAGACCGAGTATTTGCAGCGCCATGATTTCTGGAAAACCGAGCTTCCAGAAAGCGCAACCAAGCGTCTCTTCTTGCAGGATTCCCGAAAGCCAGCCATGGACTTCTTTGAAATCATCGAAGACAAACTTCTTCCTGCTGTCGATCAAGGCGATCGTGAAAAAGAGTATGAAATCGTCTACGGAAGCTTGCGCGAAAAATACGAGGAACACCGCAAAGTCATCGACCAAGTGGTTAAAGAGACCACCAGCGAAAACCTACGCATCGAAGCCAAGGCCGAAGAATCCATCAGCACGCGGACGGGCATCATGCTGGCTCTCGCCTTGGGGGTGTCACTCGCCACGATCATCTACTCCGCCCTGTTCACTCGCTCGATTTACCAGGCCTTGAAAAATGTGTCCGATGTCATCGGTTGCGCCTCCACGCAGATCGCGGATGCCGCGACGCAGGTTTCAGCCTCAAGCCAATCACTCGCCGAGGGTGCTAACGAACAAGCGACTTCTCTCGAGGAAACAAGCTCCGCACTCGAGGAGATGGCATCCATGATTTCTCTCAATGCGGACCACAGCGGCAATGCAAAGGACATCGCCACCGAGACTCGCCAATCCGCCGAAAATGGAGTTGATGAAATGGTCGAAATGATCGACGCCATGGAGGCAATCAAACTGTCCAGCAATGAAATCTCGAAGATTGTCAAATCCATCGATGAAATTGCATTTCAGACAAACATTCTGGCATTGAATGCCGCAGTGGAAGCGGCTCGGGCGGGCGAAGCCGGTGCTGGGTTCGCCGTTGTGGCCGATGAAGTGCGTAGCCTCGCCCAACGCGCGGCAACCGCAGCCAAGGAAACTTCAGGCAAAATCGATGATGCCATTCAAAAGAGCAATGCTGGTGTGATCATCACGACGAAGGTCAAAGGCAGCCTGCACCAGATCGTAGATAAAGCCCGTCAGGTGGACCAACTCATCGTCGAAATCGCAACGGCCTCCAAAGAGCAAAGCAGCGGCATCCAGCAAGTGAATGTGGCCGTTTCCCAGATGAATAAAGTGACCCAAGCCAACGCCGCCGGCGCCGAAGAAACCGCTTCCGCTTCAGAAGAGCTCACAGCTCAAGCCGGGGAACTCAAAAATGCGGTCCTACAACTCCAGGTGCTTATCAACGGGTCGTCCGCCAAAAGCAACAGGATCTGATTGATACAGTTTCCGGAAGAAACGCCGCTGCGCGGCTGAAAAATAGGTTATGCGAGACGATGAATGAGTCTGGACAGGACGTGGCGGATTGAGAGTTTCAGGGGTGCGCTCTTGTAGGTCTGCCAAGTCAGTTTTTTATGGCGAATGGATTTACACGATCAAACCGTAATTTGATTTTGTATCACTTTTTTGGACGCCGCCCCCTCCAAGACGTCCGCACCCCCTTCTAAAATTCCTAAAGAGATGGGCTGTTGATGTCAGTTGTCGGATATGGCGTCCGGTGTAGGTAGGAGATCGCTTTCTTTAGCGAAGAGTGCGGTGGCGGCCTCGTTTGGTGCGGATTCGACATTGCGGAGTTGGCGTTGCATGGCGCGGGTTCGGGTGCCGACCTGATCGATTTCGTTTGTAGCGGACTGGAGTTTGCTTTTCACCTTTTCCAGGACGCCTCCGAACTTTGAGAATTCGGTTTTTACGGCACTGAGTGTTTGCCAGACCTCTCTGGAGCGTTTTTCGATGGCCAGAGTCCGGAAGCCCATTTGCAGGCTGTTGAGGAGGGCGACGAGGGTTGTCGGGCCGGCAATGACAACCCGGTGCTCGAGTTGGATGCTTTCGGCGAGTTCGCGGCGGCGGAGCACTTCCGCGTAGAGGCCTTCGGTCGGAAGGAACATGATGGCGAAATCGGTTGTTGCTGGCGGATTGAGGTATTTTTCCCGGATGTCCTTGGCGTTCGATTTGATCCGGATTTCCAGTTGCCGGGCCGCGTTCTCGGCTTCGGTCGCGTCACCATTTTCCGTTGCGGCAACCAGGCGTTCGTAGTCTTCCTTGGGGAATTTGGCGTCGATGGGAAGCCAGACGCTGGATCCGTCGTTTGAGCGCCCGGGGAGTTTGACGGCGAATTCCACGCGCTCCGGTCCGCCCTTGGTGGCCACGTTGGTATCGTATTGTTGCGGGCTGAGGAATTGCTCGAGAATCGTGGCGAGTTGGAATTCTCCCCATGCTCCGCGCCGCGTGACATTGGTCATGACACGCTTCAAATCCCCGACGCCCTCGGCGAGGCTCTGCATGTTGAGCATCGCGTTTTGAACCTTGTCGAGATTGTCGCTCACGAGTTTGAAGGACTCGCCGAGACGCCGCTCCAGTGTGGTCTGGAGTTTTTCCTCGACCGTGGCCCGCATGGCTTCGAGTTTCGCGTTGTTGTCCTGTTGAAGGCTGGTCAGCTTGGCTTCAACCGAGGTGCGGAGCGTTTCGAGTTTTTCGTTGTTCGTTTGCGTGAGGCGGTCCAGTTGGTTGCGGAATCCCTCGAGCTGTTGGTTTTGGAGTTCGAAGGATTTTGTCACCGATCTCTCCAATGACTCCCTGAGCGTGTTGGTGGCGAGTGAGAGTGTGGTGAGAGCGTCCCGCATGGGGTCTGAGTTTTGGCGTAGTGCGAAGTCGAGTGTTTGGGTTAGCTCCTGACGAGATGTGGTCTGTTGCTGCGCGAATTGCTCGCGCAAAATTTCGGTCAATCGGGCGCTGTCCTTGTTTCGGAGGTGCAACAAAAACAAAGATGCCAGCAGTGTGAGAAGCGATACTCCCAGGGCTGCGAAAGGGATGATTTCCATAGGCGCAATTCATACAGCAAACCTCAGACGGTATCAGTAAAAGTTCCTGAAGGATTTTTTGGACAGGAATAATCTTGATCAATACGCGCCTGTGCCAAACCTGTCGGCATGGTTCGATTACTCGCTTTGTTTTTAATGGTCGGCGTGCTCACGGTGAAGGCTGAGGTGGCGCGCGAATTTATCCTCGTGAGTGGAGGGCCATCCCTCCACGAGTGGGAGAAATTCAAGGCCGAGCCCCATGATCGCTGGTGGGGCAATTTTATCCGCTCGGCTCGAGTGCGTATTCAAGAAATCCAGGCGAAGTCGGGCCCGGGGACGAAAATCACCTGGCTCGTTCACGAGCCCAGCTACCTGCGCCGAGCTTCCAGGCAGGACAAACAGGATCTCATCGCGAACATCGTTTCCGTTCGCGACAAATACGGAGTTAAACTTCTGTGGTTCGATGAGGGGGATGAGCTGATCGAGTATTTGAATGCGGGCCAGCCGAGGGATCGCGTGAAGATTGCGAATTTTGAATACTACGGACACTCCAACAGGGCCTGCTGGATGTTTGATTACAGCAATGAGATCGATAGCGGATCTAAAAGCTGGCTGCACGAAAACGAGCTCGCCCGCATCCACCGCGATATTTTCACCCGCGATGCCTTCATTAAGAGCTGGAGCTGCCACACCGGCGAGAGCATGAGCAAGAAATGGAAGCGCGCGACCGGCAAGCGAATGATCGGGGCAATAGGCAAGACGGATTACTCCTACGGTCATCTACGCAACTGGACGCCCACCCTGAGCAAGGGCGCGCGCTGGGGAGGGTAGGGGCTCAGGATTTGCGTTTGCCGTCAGCCAGAAGCTTCGCGGCCTTTTTGGCATCCTCTGTGGTATCGACCCCGGGACCTGCGGCCTTGGTAGTGATGATACGGATTTTCGCGCCGTGCTCCAAGGCGCGGAGCTGTTCCAATTTTTCCGATTTCTCAAGAGGCGTCTGCTTCCATTTTACGAAATCCAAAAGAAATTTCCGCCGGTATCCATAAATGCCCAGATGCCGGAAACGGGCAGGAGTGGCGTCGCCATCGCGGTCGCAGGGAATCGGGCTGCGTGAGAAATAAAGGGCGTCGCCTGTGATTCCAGTGACGACTTTCACGCAATTCGGGTTCTCGAGTTCGCCCTCTGCCAGCGGACAGGCGGCTGTTGACATCGCGAGCGACTTTTCTTTTTGGAGCACTTCGATAAGGCGTCGGATCAAGGCTGGTTCGATGAAGGGCTCGTCTCCCTGCACATTCAGAATCACATCAAAGCCCGGCAACTTTTTTGCCACCTCGGCGATGCGGTCGGTTCCGGTTGGGTGCTTTGCGGAAGTGAGCGCCACATCCGCGCCGAACGCGAAGGCCGCCTCGGCGATGCGCATATCATCCGTCGCGATGATCACCTCATCCGCCTCGCGGACTTTTCTGCAGCGCTCCCACACATGCTGAACAAGCGGCTGGCCGGCAAGTTCGAGAAGGGGTTTCCCAGGTAGGCGGCTCGAGGCCCAGCGGGCTGGAATAATGATCGCGGTCTTGGACATGGCTAACGGCCTATCGGATTCGTGTCCTCGGATCGAGAAAAAGCCCGCTTGTGAAAAAAAACTATCCCAGAGGCTTGACTCGGTGGGGTGCTGTGTTAAGTAGACCGGCTCGCGCGTCATCAGAAATTCGCCGTTGGTCCTGTGGTCGTCATCTTTGATGGTCGGCCTCAAGCGCACAGGGAAACCCGGCGGAATTGCAAAAACATCACACATATGCCAGTTCGTCTTGGTCGGTTTGAAATGCCGAAATCCCTCGTCAAAGAGGAAAAGTCATCCACAGATAAATATGCTCTCTTTGTTGCCGAGCCTTTTGAGGCCGGTTACGGGCACACCATCGGAAACTCGCTTCGCCGCGTGCTTCTCAGCTCTCTTGAAGGTGCCGCCATCACCTCGGTGAAAATTGAAGGTGTTCAGCACGAGTTCAGCACTCTTACCGGAGTCGTTGAAGATGTCGTGGACATCATTCTCAATCTCAAAAAAATCAAATTCAAAGCCCATGACCACGAGCCCCGCACTCTGAAGCTCGCAGTCAACAAGGAGGGCGTCATCACAGCCGGTGACATCCAGAGCACAAACCAGTGCGAGGTTTTGAACCCCGAGCAGATCATCTGCACGCTCGATAAGAAGATGAAATTCGAGGCGGAGTTCGAAGTGAAGGTTGGTCGCGGTTTTGCCACCGGCGATGAGAACAAGCGCTCGGATCAGCCAATCGGCGTCATCGCCATCGACTCGATCTTCTCGCCTGTGACCCGCGTCAAGTATGCTGTGCAAAACACACGCGTCGGTCAGCGCACCGACTACGACAAGGTCATCTTGGAAATCTGGACCGATGGTCGCATCACTCCAGACGATGCTCTCTTGCAGGCTTCGGCCATTCTCCGCCACCACCTGGACGTGTTCGTCGGCTTCGATGAAAATGTCGTCGAGTTTGATGAAACTCCTCAAGAGGTCAGCCAAGAAAACAGCCGTCTCAAGAAGCTCCTCAACATGAGCGTCAACGAGATCGAGCTTTCCGTTCGTGCGGCAAACTGCCTCAACAACGCCAACATCACTTCCGTGGGACAACTCGCTCTCAAGAGCGAAGCCGAGATGCTCAAGTATCGCAACTTCGGTAAAAAATCCCTCAACGAAATCAAAGACAAACTCACTCAACTCGGTTTGGGCCTCGGTATGAAGCTCGATCAGGGTCTCATCGAACTTCCCGCTGTGGAGGAATCCAAATAACACGCCATGCGCCATCGTAAGAAAACTGTCAAACTCGGTCGCTCGACCTCTCACCGCGATGCTTTGCTCGCCAATCAGGTCTGCAGCCTCATCGAACACAAACGCATCAAAACCACCCTCGCCAAGGCCAAAGCCGTCCGTCCGCTCGCGGAAAAGATGGTCACTCTCGGCAAGCGTGGTGATCTGCATGCACGCCGCCTCGCCGCAGGCTACCTCGGTCAAAAAGACGCCGTCAAAAAGCTCTTTACCGAAGTCGCTCCGCGCGCAGCCACACGCAAAGGTGGCTACACCCGCATCATCAAGCTCGGTCAGCGCATGAGTGATTCCGCTCCTATGGCCTACATTGAGTGGGTTGATACGGAAGGCGCCGGCATCGAGGAGGCGGTTGTTGAAACCGCGGCATCCTCGGAAGCCAAAAAGTCCGAGTAAAAACCTGGCGGGATGCCACAGGCTTTCCCGCTACAAATTTCAACCTGAAACCGGTGGAAGATTTCTCCCGAGGAATCCCCTGACGGACCGGGCGGGACCAGCAATGGTCCCGCCCGTTTCTCTTCCTGAAGACCATGAAACCACTTGCTGAAGATTACTCCCGCTTTGTCATTCCTACCTATGGCCGATTCGATCTCGATATCGAGAGCGGATCTGGATGTTTCATCCATGATGCCTCGGGCCGCAAAATTTTAGACTTTGGCGCTGGCATTGCCGTGTGTTCCCTCGGTCACGCCCACCCGGAGGTCACTAGTGCCGTCTGCGGGCAGGCAGGTAAGCTCGTCCACACCTCCAATCTTTACCGCACAGGTCCTCAGGCTGATCTTGCGCGGCGTCTCGTCGAAATCACCGGCGAGGGGAAAATTTTCTTTTGCAACAGCGGCGCCGAAGCCAATGAGGGGCTCATCAAGCTCGCCCGTCGCTTCGGCAGTGCCACCGGTAGGTCGGGGATTCTGACATTCAACGGATCCTTCCACGGACGCACGATGGCCTGCATTTCTGCTACCGGGCAGGACAAGGTGAAAAAAGATTTCGGCCCGCTTTTGCCCGGTTTCCAACACTTGCCATTCGGCGACCTCGATGCGGTGCGGGCTGCAGTGGACTCCAATACCATCGCAATCCTCGTCGAGCCGATTCAAGGCGAAGGGGGGATTCATCCTGCGACTGCGGATTTCCTGCGAGGCCTGCGGGCTCTCTGTGACGAACGGGATATGCTCCTGCTTTTCGATGAAGTGCAGTGTGGTCTCGGCCGGACCGGGCATTGGTGCGGTTGGCATGCGATTGCGGAGGATGTTCAGCCCGATGGCGTCTCGTGGGCCAAAGGGATCGCCAACGGTTTTCCGCTCGGCGCGTTTTGGGCCTCAAGCCGAGCCATTGACGAAAGAGGTCCGCTCTGCGACCTGCTCGGTGCGGGAAGTCACGGCACAACCTATGGCGGTAACCCTGTTTGCTGTGCTGCAGGGTTGAAGGTGCTTGAAATCATCGAGCGCGACGGGCTCCTCGAGAGTGCTCGCTCGCTCGGTGAATACTTGGCTTCCTCACTCCGGGAGCTTGCAAACCCTCACATCACAGAAATTCGCGCTATCGGACTCATGATCGGTGTTCAGCTGGGTAGTGATTTTCCAAAAACCACACGCCCGCCAGCGCTGGAAGTCGTGACCAGGGCTATGTCGGCCGGATTGCTTGTCATTCCCGCCGGAGAAACCGTTGTGCGTTTTCTGCCGCCGCTCAATGTCACTCGCGCCGAAATCGACGAGGCTGTAGCCAAATTTTCCGAAACCCTTCGCTCCATCGAGTCTGCGAACTGAAGCGACACTCGATCCATATCATGAAACATCTTCTCTCCATCGAGTCTCTCACCGCACAGGATATCGAGACTATCCTCGGCGACACAGCCGTTATGAAATCCACGCGGGGTCAACATGACGAGCACCCGCTTCGGCATCAATGCTGGGCACTCATGTTTTCCAAATCCTCCACTCGCACCCGCGTGTCGTTCGAGGTCGGCATTCGTGAACTCGGCGGCGATGCGCTCTTTCTTGCTGCAGCAGATATCCAGCTCGGGCGAGGGGAGCCAATTCGCGACACAGCCCGCGTCATGGGGCGCATGCTGCACGGTGCAGTGATCCGAACTTTTGCTCAAAAAGATGTCGAGGATTTCGCGGCCTTCAGCGGCATTCCAACCATCAACGCTCTCACTGACGAAGAGCATCCCTGCCAGATTTTGGCAGACCTTTTTTCGATTCGGGAGACGCGTGGCTCGCTCGACGGTTTGCGCGTGGCATTCATTGGCGATGGCGACTGCAATGTGGCCCGCTCTTGGATCTGGGCTGCCGCCCGCTGTGGATTCGAGCTCACTATCGCTGCACCTCCGAAATTCCAGCCACCTGTGGAATTGCTCGAGCGCGCTGGGGGAAAAGTCCGCCTCACCTCGGATCCCTCGGAAGCCGCTGCCGGTGCTGATGTGCTCTACACCGATGTCTGGGTCAGCATGGGCAAGGAGGAGGAGGCTGCTTACCGCTTAGCTCAGTTTCAAGGTTATCAAATCAACGCGGAGCTCGTCGCGCTTGCCACGCCGGGTGCATTAGTGATGCACTGCCTGCCAGCCTACAGGGGCAAGGAAATCGACGAGGCGACTCTCGAGGCCCATGCCGACACCATTTTCCGGCAAGCCGAAAATCGTCTCCACACGCAGAAAGCCATCATGGCCTGTCTCGTAAAAAATGCGCAGAGGAGTTGCTGAAAATTGACAAACATCCTCACCTCTGGAATTACTTCACCAACCTAAAGGTTCACCCGCGTTCATATGCCTGACCCCAAAAAAGAAACCGTTCGTATTGTCCTTCCCAACCGTCGTCCGGTTCCGCCTCCTCCAGCTCAAGGCAGTGAGGCAGCCATGATCAATCTTCCCGCCAAGCCTGTTGCAGCGGTCAGTGGTCTTGTGCCACCCCCGCCACCTGTTTCTCCTCTTGCCAAACCTCTCGTGCCGGGAGGAGTTGTGCCTCCCGCTCCACCTCTTGCGATTCCAGCCATCAAACCACCTGTCGCCTCCGGCCTCGCTCCAAAGATTCCTGCTGCTCCAGTTGTTCCAAAAGCGCCCGGCGTGGTTCCGCCTGCTCCCGCAGCGCCTGCTGTTGCGATCAAGCCGCCTGCTGTCGCTGGCGAAGCGCCAAAGATTCCCGCTGCGCCTGTTTTGCCAAAAGCGCCTGGTCTCGTCCCACCCGCTCCCGCAGCGCCCGCTGTGGCGATCAAGCCGCCTGTCGTCGCTGGGGAAGCGCCAAAGATTCCTGCAGCGCCCGTTTTGCCAAAAGCACCTAGTGTCGTCCCACCCGCGCCCGCAGCGCCTGCTGTGGCGATCAAGCCGCCTGCCGTCGCTGGCGAAGCACCAAAGATTCCTGCAGCGCCTGTTTTGCCAAAAGCACCTGGTCTGGTCCCACCCGCGCCCGCAGCGCCCGTGGCAATCAAGCCGTCCGCCGTCGCTGGCGAAGCGCCAAAGATTCCTGCCGCGCTCGTTTTGCCAAAAGCACCTGGAGCAGTTCCGCCCGCTTCTGCAGCACCAGCAGTGGCAATCAAGCCGCCTGCCGTCGCTGGCGAAGCGCCAAAGATTCCTGCCGCGCCCGTTTTGCCAAAAGCACCTGGAGCAGTTCCGCCCGCTCCCGCAGCACCTGCAGTGGCAATCAAGCCGCTTGCTGTCGCTGGCGAAGTGCCAAAGATTCCTGCCGCACCCGTTTTGCCAAAAGCACCTGGAGCAGTTCCGTCCGCTCCTGCAGCACCAGCAGTGGCAATCAAGCCGCCTGCCGTCGCTGGCGAAGCGCCCAAGGTTCCTGCCGCGCCGCTTGCCCCAAAACCACCCGGAGCAGCTCCTGCCGCTCCCGCAGCACCTGCAGTGGCGATCAAGCCGCCAGCCGCAGCAGCTGAAGCGCCTAAAGCTCCAGCTCCAGTCAGTGCCGCATCGCCCAAAAAGGAGACTGCAAAGATCAGCTTGCCTGCGGCCGCAAAGACCGTTCCTCAGGCCACGATGAATCTCAAAAAGGCAGCTCCAGCAGCGGCCGCTCCGACTGAGAAAAAATCCGCGCCTGCAGAAGCCGCTGCAACCAATGTCGCTGCTGGCAAAGCCGGTAATTCCGATCTCATTCTCGGCATCGCCGCGACGGTCGTGGCATTGGCCTCGCTTGGCATCCAACTCTGGACGATGCTAGGCTGATCCTTCTTTTTTAAAAAACCAACAATACCTTTCCTATGGCCAATCCTAATGTCACTGAACTCAACGACGCGAAGTCGCAATCGCCAAAGTCAATGTCGATGACGCTCCCGGCGTTTCCGCGCAATTCGGTATTCGCAGCATCCCTTCGCTCATCTATTTCAAAGGCGGCACCAAGCGTGACCAGTCCGTTGGCGTGAGCGGCAAAGGAGACATCGTCTCCAAGCTCTCCGCTTTGCTGTAAGACGCCGGCGCCCGGACTCGCTGAGATATCATGCCTTTGAGTTTGGTTTTCTTCGGCGAAATTGCTCGGATGTCTTCAGTTGATTCCATCTCGCTGCATATTGGCGCTGTGTATGTTGTAGTGTCTATGTTATGCGTATAGCGGTCATAGCTGACACACACGGAATCCTGCCGGAAAAAATCGTGCCCGCGCTGAAATCAGCGGACGAGATCTGGCATTTGGGAGATTTCTGCAATCTCTCCACGCTCAGCGCCTGCGTGGGGCTAGGGAAGCCATTTTATGGCGTTCTGGGAAACAACGACTTTGGACTCGACCTGCCGATATCCCTTGAGCTGAATCGTTTTGGCAGGACATTTCATCTCATCCATATCCTTCCGCGCAGGCTGCCGTTGGCGGATTTTCTCTTGTTCGGCCACACGCATGTCCCGCGCGACGAGCAAGTCGGCGGCTGTCGCCTTCTGAATCCCGGCACAATTGGTAAGCCCAACAAAGGCTCCCCGCCAAGCTGGGCATGGCTGGAGGTCTCTGAAAACGGTGAGGTCTCCTGGATATTGAATCCGCTTTAGGCTGCTTTCAATGGCAGCCGCATCCGCTGCCACACGAAGACGGCGCCGGTGCGGACGCCTTGCCCTTTTGCATGATGCCGAGGCCGCCGCTGATGACTCGCCGCACGGGTTCGCCGGTTTCCGGATGTTGGGTGAGCGGCTTGTCGGTCATGCGTTGTTGAAACTCGAAAACCTTTGGCTCGGTTGAGTCGTCGGCCGGGATGGTCTCGTAAATGTAGGTGGTCATGGCTTGGTTTGAGATTTTTGAGGCACCTTGACGATGCGCGAGATGTCGTAGCCTTGCGAGCGGGCGGTTTCAAGCGCTGCGGTGTAGTCTTTTTCAGACATCACAGGCTCGCGGCTCATGATCCAGATCAGGCTGCGGTCGGGATAGCCGATCGTCGTGTGGCGGTAATCCGCCGAGAGGTCGATAACGAGGAATGGGGCTTTGAGTGGCCAAACAAATTGCACGGCCCACTCGGCGTTGGTTTTGGTATTCACCACAGTGGCGGTGGCCTTCATCTCTTGGCGGGGGGCTTCGAGGGATTTTTTGTGGAATGCGTAGCGGATGTCGATTTTTCCGTCAGGCCGGAGTTTGTAGATATCCATCGTGCCCACATTGTTTTTTTCGACGAACCAAGGGATGGTGCCGATGACATACCAGTCGCCCATGAACTGGCTGAGGTTCACGTGATCCACAGTGCGGAGGGGCGTTTGTTTAGGCATGGAGCTGCAGCCTGCGAGAGCGATGGCGGCGATAGCGAGGAGTGTTTTCATTTGGGATTTCTTTAAAATGATCTTCGGTCTTCCCAAAATCAAATTCCTATTTAGTTTTCGGCCCGACATGAGTCCATTGGAATATCTTTTACAACCGGCGATCCTTTTCTTTTTGATTGGCATCCTCGCCGTGATCGTCAAGTCGGACCTTGAAATTCCGGAGTCCTTCTTAAAAGTTCTCTCATTATATTTACTTTTTGCTCTTGGGTTTAAAGGTGGAACCGAGCTGCAAAAGACGCCGATGTCCATTGACGGCCGCATCCTACCTTGATGCGCGCCAGATTCCCTTCGGCGGCTACATGGTGGCGGCGCTGGCCTTGATGGAGAGCCCCGCGATTTTAACCGGCCTTGTGCTGGCGCGATGGAACGACACCAAGGCTGGCAAAAATCGACTCTCTTGGGCGAGCGTCCTCCACGAGTGCCTGGCCAACAAATCCGTTCTCATCCTCATTTGCAGTCTTCTGGCGGGAATGGTGACTCCGGCATCCGGTGCCAAGGCGCTTCAGCCTTTTGTGAGCCAGCTTTTCCCGGGCATGCTCTGTTTTTTCCTGTTGGATCTTGGTTTAGTCGCCGCGCGGCGCATTGCGGATTTGCGCGCGGGAGGCATTTTTTCCGTCGCCTTTGCGCTGGCCTTTCCGATCATTTCCGGTGGGTGCGCTCTCCTCATCGCCTACTTCTGTGGATTCAAAGAGGGCGATGCATTTCTTTTTGCGATTCTGTGTGCGAGCGGATCCTACATCGCCGTTCCTGCTGCCTTCCGGGCCGCGCTTCCGGCTGCAAACCCCAGCGTCTATGTCGGTCTTGCCCTCGGGGTCACCTTTCCCTTTAACCTTCTCATCGGTATTCCTCTCGCCTACACCATCGTGCACAGTGCTTGGCACTGATCACCAGCACCCAGTCTTCATCCATTTATGAAAAAAACCGCTCTCATTTTCTCAGGCCAAGGGGCTCAAACTGTCGGCATGGGCAAGGATCTCGCTGCCGAGTATCCCTGTGCCGCCGCTCTTTTCCATCGCGCCGATTCGATCCTTGGCTATTCGCTCAGCCAAATCGCCTTTGAAGGCCCGGCCGAGGAACTCACCAACACCTCTGTCTGTCAGCCCGCACTCTATGTCCACGGCCTCGCCTGCCTTGCCGTTCTGAAAGAGAAATTCCCCGCCCTCGATTTTCAAGCCACCGCCGGCCTCTCGCTCGGGGAGTTCACCGCACATGCCGCAGCCGGCACCTTTGATTTTGAGACAGGACTTCGCCTTGTGGATAAGCGCGCCCGCGCCATGCAGGAAGCCTGCGAGGGTTCTGAAGGCGCCATGGCGGCCATCATTGGCGGCGAGGAGGACCGCGTGCGGGAACTGGCTGCCGTCGCCGATGTGGATGTCGCCAATATCAATGCCCCCGGACAAATCGTTCTCTCGGGCGAATCTTCCAAAATCGTCATCGCAGTCTCCTTGGCCAAGGAATACAGTGCCAGAAAGGCCGTCGAACTCACCGTCGCCGGTGCTTTCCACTCGCGCCTCATGGAGCCCGCCTACCAGGCGCTTTCCGCTGCTCTTGCTGAAACGCCGATGAACTCTCCGCGCGTCCCAGTTGTTTGCAATGTGGACGCCATCAAGGTCGGCGATGCCGAAAACATCCGCCGCACGCTCGCTGACCAGGTGACTGGTAGCGTCTGCTGGTCCCAAAGCATCGAATACCTCATCGACCATCTGCACATCGAGCAATTCATCGAACTCGGACCCGGCGGCGTGCTTGCCGGTCTCGTGGGTCGCATCCGCAAAGGGACACCCGTCATCTCGATCTCGAACTCCGCCACACTCGATGAGGCCCTCGTGGCTTTGACAGCCGGCTAATCAAACCAGCGTCCTTGCTGGATGCTCCGCTCATGCCCTATCTGCTATCCCATCCCTCGGTCTCTTTGCGAGCCTACCATGGTTGCTCGGGCGCTTTTCATTTCTTACCAGCTTGGGGTTGGCAAGCCTGGTCACGATTTTTCTCTACGTGGCCATGCTCGGAATCTTCAAGCTCGTGGGCTACGATCCTTTTTCCTGAAAGGGAAACGAGGTCAGATTGTCTCGAAGTGCGCGATGCGGCGGAAGAGGTCGTAACGAGAGTCGATCTGCGCGTTGTCCACGGTTTTCAGGCGCTCCAGGCTGAAGGCTTCGACATTGTAGCTGGCGAGAACACTGCCGTAGACGACGGCTTTTTTCAGATGGTTGAAGGTGACTTGGCCGTCTTTCACATTCGCCGCGAGGTAGCCTGCAAGGCCTCCGGCAAAGGAATCCCCGGCACCGGTTGGATCATGGATGTCTTCCAGTGGATAGGCGGGACAGCTGAAGAATTCGGCTTCGGGGCCGAAGAGGAGGCATCCGTGCTCGCCTTTTTTGATGGCTACATATTGCGGGCCCATGGCGCGGATTTTTTTGCCTGCTTTGATCAGGCTTGTTTCTCCGGTGAATTGGCGGGCCTCGCTGTCATTGAGGATGAGCATATCGACGCGGGCTATGAGTTTTTCGAGGGATTCCTTGGCGATGTTGATCCAGAGATCCATCGTATCTGCAATGACGAAGCGGGGTTGGCTGACCTGATTGAGCACATGGTGCTGAAGGTCGGGCGCGATATTTGCCAGCAGAACGATCGGCGTCGAGTGGTAGCCCTCGGGCAGGGTGGGGGTGAAATGCTCGAACACATTCAGCGCGACGGAACGCGTCTCGCGGGTGTTCATGTCCCACATGTATTCGCCGGACCACCGGAAGGTCTCGCCGGGCACGATCTGGAGACCTGCCAAGTCGATGCCGCGTTTGCTGAAGAGTTCGATGTGTTCCTTGGGAAAATCCTCACCCACGATCCCAACGAGGTTCACCGGGCTGAAGTTCGATGCGGAAACCGCCCCATACGAAGCCGAGCCACCAAGCAAGTCTTTATGCTCGGCGAGTTGTGTTTTGATGTCATCCAGCGCGATAGATCCAACAATAAGAACGGACATAGGCGCGGGAGAATGAGGAGTCCGGGCCTGCTGTGCGAGAAAAAATGTGGCTCTGCTGGCCGGATTGCCGATCAATGCGCGAAGTGGTCAGCCTTGATCGATGGCCAACAACCGCGCAGCGAGGGAGCGTGGACTTTCAGCGAGGGGTTGGACCGAATCCAACTGGGAGCGCCTTTTTCATTCACAAAACTTACGCCGATCGGCATATCAGGTTGCTCGTCGGCAAGCAGTGTCATTTCGTGAAGAGCCTTGTCATGAAATCCCGTCCACTCCTCTTTCATCTGAACAGGATCAAGGTTCCTGGCCTTGATTTCATGGAGTGTGAACGGGTCAATACGGGCGAATCGCCCAACCATTTTGTGAAGTAAAATGGGACTGAACCCTGGATCCTTTCCGCAAGCAGCCCAGAGAATGGCCTCCAAGGGATAGATGCGGCAGAGTTCAAGGATATCGATGTAGTCCCTCGTTTCAGTGCGGCTTGCGAGGGCGAGAGCCTTGTTGACCGCCATATCAAAGAGATGGAGACGCCAGCCCAACTTTTCGTCGTGAACAATCGGGAAAAAACGGAAAGCCGAGTCGAGTGCCCAATCAAGCTCCACTGAGTCGGAGTCGCTGCGCACACGGGCTTTTCGGAAGGAACTGGTTTTCGACCATTTTTCTTCATTATCGCAAAGCTCCACTTCAAAACCTGCGGCTCGCAAACTGGAGACATCTTTCTGACTGGCGACCAGCAAGTCTTCAGTGGCATCGTGAAAAATGTCAAAATCGTGGGAAAAGCGCGCCGAGTCGTCCGGTGAGTGCAGCACGATGCCTCCGGCAAAATGGCTCGCCTCACCACGGTTTGCGAGGATGACTTCGAGGACTTCTTTTTGGAAAGTGGTTAAAGGCATTTTCGAAGCGCTTGCGCGGCCCGCCAAGCGCGTTGGTCGCCGTATTCCCGGAGATGCTGGATGACAAGTGGAATGTCATTGCGGTCACGAATCCGGGCCTGCGGGTGTCTGAACCAAAAACAGCCGGGGAACTCGCGTATCAGGGATTCGGCACGCGCCACGAGTTCATTCTCGGATAGCCCAATGCTTTCAGGAGAAGATGTGGCGACGCCTTCCATGCGGAGCAATATAAACGAATCTTGCCTTATTGGCAAAACGATCTCTCTCGATCTCTCGGTGGCGCTCTTTCTTCCGAAGACTCAAATGCGGCGCATCACCGTATCCCGCAGAAAACGGGCGTCGTCTCGATTCGGGTAGTCGAGCGTGTAGTGAAGGCCACGGCTTTCTTTGCGGCTGAGTGCGCAGTCGACGACGAGGGAGGCGACAGTCACCAGATTGCGGAGTTCGAGCAGGTCGGTCGTGATTTTGAAATTCCAGTAAAATTCCTGCACTTCGGCGTGAAGGTTTCGCAGGCGTGTGGCGGCGCGTTGCAGGCGTTTGTCGGTGCGGACGATGCCGACATAATCCCACATGAGGCGGCGGATTTCCTCCCAGTTGTGTGAAATGACGACGAGTTCATCCACATCCTGAACGCTGCCGGAGCGCCACTCGGGCAGGTCGATGGCGACGGGATCGCGCTGGCGACGCGTGGATTTTTCAAAGGCGCTGTGGGCCATGACAACTCCTTCGAGAAGCGAGTTGCTGGCGAGGCGATTGGCTCCGTGCAGGCCCGTGCAAGCGGCTTCGCCGATGGCATAGAGGCCGCGCAGTGAGGTTTCGCCTTGCAGATCGGTCTTTACTCCGCCGCATTGGTAGTGGGCGGCTGGCACGACCGGAATCGGTTCGCGGGTTATGTCCAAGCCTGCGCGGAGGCATGTCTCGTAAATCGAGGGGAAGCGGGACTTTATGAAATCGGCGGGCTTGTGGGTGATGTCCAAATAAACGCACTTGGCGCCGCTGCGTTTCATCTCCGCATCGATGGCGCGGGCCACGATGTCGCGCGGGGCGAGTTCCTTTTGGGGATTGTGGTGCTCCATGAAGCGGCGTCCGCGTTCATTGATCAGGATGGCTCCTTCGCCACGCACCGCTTCGGAGATGAGGAAGGACTTGATGGCTGGATGGTAGAGGCAAGTCGGGTGGAATTGGATGAACTCCATGTTCGCGATCACAGCACCGGCCCGCCAGGCCATGGCGACGCCATCCCCCGTGGCGATATCGGGATTTGTTGTGTAGAGATAGACCTTCCCGCAACCGCCCGTGGCCAGCACAGTGACATCGCTGCGGAGGGTTTCCACCACGCCGCTGGCTTCGTTGAGCACATAGACTCCCACGCAACTATTTTCCATCGCGTAGCCGAGTTTGCCGGTGGTTATGAAATCCACCGCCATGTGGTTTTCCATGACTTCGATGCTCGGATGAGAGGCGATTTGGGCTACGAGCGCGCTTTCGATTTCGTGCCCCGTGGTGTCCCGGAAATGCAAAATCCGGCGCTTGGAGTGGCCCCCCTCGCGTCCGAGGTCCAACTCGTGATGGCCGTTGCCATTTTCCCGCTGGTCGAAGTGCACGCCGAGTTGCATCAATTCGGCGATGCGCTCGGGGCCTTCGGTGATGATTTTGCGCACGGCATCCTCGTGGCAGAGGCCCGCCCCCGCATCGAGAGTGTCGCGGATGTGGAGTTCGAAGGAATCCTCGTCACTCATCACACAGGCCACGCCGCCTTGTGCCCAAGCGGTATTCGAGTCGGCAACGGCGCGTTTGGTTATGAGGGCAACGCGACCTTTTTCCGCAGCCTTCAGAGCAAAGGAGAGTCCTGCGATTCCGCTGCCAAGGACGATGAAATCAAATTCTCTCATGGTATTCGGGGTAGGGGGATATTGTCGATGAGTCTGGCTTTTCCCAGAAAAACAGCGACGGCAAGCCGTCCGGCGGTTTTCCGGTTCGAGAGCGGTGCGAGTGTGGAGGCGTCTACCGCTTCGATGTAGTCAATCCGCGCGCCCGGTATCTTACTGATCGCAACGGCGCAGAATTTCACGATGGACTGTGGGCTTTTGAGTTTCGCGGCATTCTCCATTGCGGCATGAATCGAAGGCGCAAGAGCCCGCTCATCTGGTGTGAGATAGGCGTTGCGGGAGCTGGCGGCGAGTCCATCCGACTCGCGCACGGTGGCAAAGGGCTCGATCGCAATGGGGAAATTCAAATCCCGCACCATGCGGCGGATGATGGCGAGCTGCTGCCAGTCCTTTTCGCCGAAAACGGCATGTGTGGGCTGAATGGCGAGAAAAAGCTTGGCCACGACCGTGCAGACTCCTCCGAAGTGCCCAGGGCGGCTTCGCCCGCAAAGCTTGGTGGAAAGGCCCGACTCGCCGACTGTCACGCTGGCATCGGCGGCATACATGTCATCTACTCTGGGAAGAAAAACGGCATCCGCCCCGGCACGCTTGCAGGTGGCGAGATCTTTCGCGAGCGGACGAGGGTAGGCGCTGAAATCCTCTTTGGGCCCGAATTGCGTCGGGTTCACAAAAACGGAAACCGCAACGATTCCCGTCGGGCCTACGATCTTGCGGGCATGGCGGATGAGAGCCTCGTGGCCGTGATGCAGTGCTCCCATAGTGGGCACTAGAACGACCTTGGCATCGATTCCCTGTCGCCAGCGCCTGGCGGCTGCAATCGTCTTCAGGGATTTCATGGCGGGCATTGTTCCACGGAGTCCGGCGTTCTGCGATTCACAATTCTCCGTCTGGCGGAGTGCTGCTCTGCCCAGCGTTCTGGGGATCAGTTCTGAGCAGGTGCGGTTGCCTCCGGTGAGGCTTCAGGTGCTGGCTCGAGAGGTGCTGTTTCCACTTCTGGAGTTGCTTGAGGTGTCTCTTGGACCGGTTCAGCGACTGGCGTGGCCGATGCGGTTGGCGTGGCTGGAGTAGCCTCAGGCGTGCTGAGAGGAGCAGGTGTTGGTGTTGACACGGCGGCTGGAAGCGGCTCGCTGAGGAGCTTTTTCTGAACGGCTGTTTTGCCGGAATTCGCCTTCGCGGTGAGAATGGAGAGTAGGAGGGTGATTGCAAAAAAAGCGATGCCCATCCAGGTGGTGAATCGAGCAAGGACATTGGTAGTCTGCGAGCCGAAGACATTGTCGGTCAGTCCACCACCGAACGCGGAGCCCAACCCCTCGCTCCGAGGGCGCTGCATGAGGACAACTAAAATCATTAAAGCGCAAACCAAAATATGGATGGCTATGAGAATTGACAGAATAATGGACATAAGAGAGCCGTGTAAATTAGACGGGGAAGGAGTTTAGTAAAGACAAGAAATTACTGGTTGATCGCTGGCTGCAAACCGGGTTCACCCCGTGTCGCAGCGGCTTGGGTGATCATTTCAGTGAAAAACTGGTTTGCGGATTGCACGACAGCTTGGGGGCCGGTCATTTTCACAAAAACATCCCCGGATTGTTCATCGGCAAGGATTGCTCCCAGGAGGGCGTAATTTTCCAGTGGTGTGGTGGGGCCGCCGGGCATGCCGCTTTGGAATGTGCCAGCCGCGTGCACATAATAAATGCGGGTGCGGCCCTCAGTGACCTCGTTTTGCGAGGTCGGGCCACCTTGAAACTGCCCGAACCAACGGTCGATATTGGCTTTTATTCCCCCTCCTTGGCCTGGACCGAAGTGGAAGAATGTGACCTCAGCCTTTTCCTGATTGGTGCCCGGAACC